>JAGRCC010000206.1 GCA_020433785.1 Anaerolineae bacterium | reverse complement strand
TGATCGACGTATCGATCAGACCTTCGGAACCTATCGGAGATGTGATCGACGTGTCGATCAGACCTTCGGAACCTATCGGAGGAGTGATCGGCGTGTTGATCAGACCTTCCGGACCTATCTGAGGTGTGATCGACGTATCGATCGGACCTTCGGAACCTATCGGAGGAGTGATCGACGTATCGATCAGACCTTCCGGACCTATCGGAACTGTGATCGACGTGTTAATCAGACCTTCCGGACCTATCGGAACTGTGATCGACGTGTTGATCGGACCTTCCGGACCTTGGAGAAACCCATGAAAACCACCGATACCAGTGAATCCGGCTTAGAGGCGCTCATTGTTCGCCGTTTGGTGGGTGAGGCCGCCGCGCCGCGTCCCCCGCTGATTGAGGAAGCCGGGGTGAACTATAGTGTGGCCGAACCGCGCTATGTTGAGGGCCGTCCGGCCGATTACGACCGCGACCACGCGGTGGACCTGGTGCAACTGCTGGCTTTTCTGGAAACCACCCAGCCGGAGGCCTTTGCCGCGCTCCATCTGGCCGCGGCCGGGCCGGCCCGCCAAAAGTTCTTGCACCGCTTGCAGGGCGGAATCGCCAAGCGGGGCGTGATCGATGTGCTGCGTCGGGGCGTTAAGCACGGCCCCACCGCCGTCGATTGCTTCTTTGGTACGCCCACGCCGGGCAACGCTCAGGCCGCCCGGCTGTTCGGCCAAAATATCTTCAGCGTCACCCGCCAGTTGCAATACAGCAAAGACAACACCCGGCTGGCTCTCGACCTGTGTCTCTTTATCAACGGCCTGCCCTTCGCCACCTTTGAACTGAAAAACAACCTGACCAAACAAACCTACGATGACGCCATCCGCCAATACAAAAAGGATCGCGACCCGAAAGAACTGCTGTTTCAGTTTGGTCGCTGCGCCGTCCATTTTGCCGTCGATGATCAGCAGGTGTGGATGTGTACCCAACTCGCCGGCGACCAAAGCTGGTTTCTGCCCTTCAACCAGGGGTTCAACGATGGCGCGGGCAATCCGCCCAATCCCAACGGCCTGATGACGGCCTACCTGTGGGACACGCTGCTCCAGCCGGCCAGCCTGACCAACATCCTGGAAAATTACGCCCAAATTGTCGAAAAGAAAGATGAAAAAACGGGCAAAAAGAAGCGGGAGCAGATTTTTCCCCGCTATCACCAGCTCGATGTCGTGCGCCGGCTGCTGGCGCTGGCCCAAACCGATGGCCCGGGCCAGCGCTATCTCATCCAGCACTCGGCCGGCTCCGGCAAAAGCAACTCCATTACCTGGCTGGCCCACCAACTGGTTGAGTTGAAGCACCCCGCGCCAAGTGACCGGCCCATTGCCGGCGCGGGTCACCTCAGTGCCGGTCACCGGGCCGAGCCGCCCATCTTCGACACGGTCATCGTCATCACCGACCGGCGCGTGCTCGACAAGCAAATCCGCGACAACATCAAACGCTTCGCCCAGGTCTCGGCCGTGGTCGGCGCGGTGACGCAGGGGGCGGCCCAACTGCGCCAGTTCATCGAGCAGGGCAAAAAAATCATCATCTCCACCGTGCAAAAGTTTCCCTTCATTCTGGAGGAGTTGAACAGCGCCCATCGCGACCGCACCTTTGCCCTCCTCATCGACGAAGCCCACTCTAGCCAGGGCGGGCGCATCACGGCCAAAATGCACCTGGCGCTCTCGCCGGAAATGCTCGATGACGAAGCCACCACCGAGGACATCATCAACCACCTCATGGAAACCCGCAAAATGCTGCCCAACGCCAGCTACTTTGCCTTCACCGCCACGCCCAAAAACAAAACTCTGGAAATCTTCGGCCAGCCCTACCCGGCCGGCGCTCAAATCAAGCATCGCCCCTGCCACAGCTACACCATGAAGCAGGCCATCCAGGAAGGCTTCATTTTAGATGTGCTGGCCCACTACACCCCGGTCAACAGCTACTACCGGCTGATCAAAAAGATCGAAGATGACCCTGAGTTCGACGTGCGCAGGGCCCAGCGCAAACTGCGCCGCTACGTCGAAGGCCACCAGACCGCCATCCGCGCCAAAGCCGAGATTATGGTCGATCACTTTCACGACCAGGTCATTGCCAAACGGAAAGTCGGCGGGCAGGCCCGGGCGATGATTGTCACCAGCGGCATTCAGCGGGCCATCGCCTATTACCACGCCGTCGAGGCCTATCTGCGCGAGCGCAAAAGCCGCTACCGGGCTATCGTGGCCTTTTCCGGCGAGCACAAATACCAGGGGCAGCCCGTCAGCGAAGCCTCGCTCAACGGCTTCCCCAGCGCCCAGATATCCGATAAAATTCAGGCCGATCCCTATCGCTTCCTGATTGTGGCCGATAAATTCCAGACCGGCTACGACGAGCCGCTGCTGCACACCATGTACGTCGATAAGCATCTGGCCGGGGTTAAAGCGGTGCAAACGCTGTCGCGCCTCAACCGGGCCCACCCCCACAAGCACGACACCTTCGTGCTCGATTTTGCCAACGATGCCGACCTCATCCGCCGGGCCTTTGAGCCGTACTACCGCACCACCATCCTCAGCGACGAAACCGACGCCAACAAACTGCACGATCTCCAGGCCGATCTGGACGGCTACCAGCTTTACAGCGAAACCGACATCGATAGCCTGGTTAACCTGTACCTAACCGGCGCGGCCCGCGAGCGGCTCGACCCCATTCTGGATAGCTGCGTGGCCGTCTACAAAACCGAGCTGGACGAAGACGGCCAGGTCGATTTCAAGGGCAAGGCCAAAGCCTTCATCCGCACCTACAACTTCTTGGCCAGCCTGCTGCCCTACACCAACGCCGCCTGGGAAAAGCGGTCGATATTCCTCAACTTTCTGGTGCCGAAGCTGCCGGCCCCCAAAGAGGAAGACCTGTCCAAAGGCATCCTGCAAACCATTGATATGGACAGCTACCGGGCCGAAATGCAGGCCCAAATCGCCATCCGCCTGCCCGACGAAGATCGGGAGATCGAGCCGGTGCCGGCCGGCGGCGGCGGCTTCATCCCGGAGCCGGAGCTAGACCGGCTGAGCAACATCATCAAACTGTTCAACGACCAGTGGGGCGGCCACTTCACCGACGCCAACAAAATCGAGCAGGTCATCACCCAAGAAATCCCGGCCAAAGTCGCCGCCGACGCCGCCTACCAAAACGCCCGCGCCAACGCCGACCCCAACACCGCCCGCATCGAACTGGACAAAGCCCTCCTACGGGTCATGGTCGCCCTCATGACCGACTACACCGAACTCTTCAAACAATTCAGCGACGACCCCGACTTCAAACGCTGGCTCACGGATGTTATCTTCAGCCTGACCTACCAAACTAGCGGAGGCGGCGCGTGACGGTGGAGGGGTCGAATGAACAAAATCAGGAGATTGGCGGTGGGGAGATAAGGAGATTATGCCCACCCATCTCCCCATCGCCTTATCTCTAATCTCCTGATCAAGGTTTTGCGGTTCTAACCAGCAAAAATCTGACCAATCTTGTCAATCGTGTCTATTTTGGAAACAAAATGCCATCAAACGCAAGTGACGACATAAAAACGCCCATACCCGACTTCGACGACATCCTCACCCGACTGCGGCGACAATACGATGCTCTGGAACTCCAGCAGGCCAAGCTCGGCACAGCAGCCCTACCCGAGCTTCAGTTCAAGCTGGAAGATTGCCAAACCGCCATCGAGTTGACTGAGCAGGCTCACGAGGGTACGCTGGGCGAGGTCGAGTGGCGTGATCAGATTAAGCCGCTTCTAGTTAAGGTCGAAGCCTATGATATTTTGGCGCTGATTCAACCTCGCACGGAACAGACCGCCACCGGTGAAGGCATCGCCCAAGTGATTGGCAGCGGCACGGCCACGGTTACCATCCACCATCATAACTATCCTTCATCTCCCTTGGCCAAAACCGGGCGGTGTGATCATTACGCCCATATCAACCTACCACCCCACTTTGTTCCCCGCCCCGAACTGTTGACCTCGATCAAACAAACCCTCCTTAAAGGTCATCAGGATGTGGCCTTGACCTCGGCCATCAAGATGAGCGCTCTACACGGTATGGGCGGTATCGGCAAAAGTGTGCTGGCCCGCTCCCTGTGTGAAGAGTCGGAGGTACAAGAGATGTTTAAGGATGGCATCTTGTGGACCACCCTCGGCCAGGAAGTTCGTGAGGATGAAATCAAGGCCAAACTGCGGGTTTGGATTGAAGCGTTGGGCGGGCTCATTAACGTCACTGCCCCAACCTTGGACCAACTCAAAAACAGTCTGGCCGAGCAACTCAAAGAGCGGGCTTGTCTGCTGATCGTTGATGATATGTGGCACTACCCCGACGCCGCCTGGTTCAATGCGGGTGGGGCAGACTGTCGCCTGCTACTGACCACCCGTGATGCTGAATCCGCCCGCCAGTTGGGAGCTGCCATCGCCCCAATTTCAACGATGCAGGAGGCGGAGGCTATCAGCCTACTCTCGCAGTGGGCACGCCAGCCGCTCCAACAGTCCCATCCTGAGCCAGCAGCACAAATTGTGAAACGACTGGGCTATCTGCCATTGGCTCTCAAACTGGCCGGGGAACAACTACGCCGCAAAGACCCTGTTTACTGGTTGGTCGGCTTCTCAGCCCAGAAACTGAAGAGTCGCCGGGATGAGAGCGTTCACGGCAATTTGTTTGACACCTTTGCCCTTAGTTTGGCCGAACTAACGGCTGAGGAGCAACAGCTATACAATAGCCTTATTATCTTCAAGAAGGATGAGCCAATCCGTCTATCGGTAATTAAAATGCTTTGGTCGCAGCTGTCTAATTATGAAGCAGAGGATAGCGAAGAATTATTACTTGATCTGGCTGATCGAGCTTTACTACAGCTAAATGAGAAAAACCAAATGGTCACCCTCCATGACTTAGTGCGGGATTTTATGGCCGAGCAGTTGCCGGTAGAGAGACGACAACAAGCTCACACAAGACTTTTGGCCTACTACCGGACAACACAAACCGGCCATGGTTGGGCTAGCGCCCCAGATGATGGCTACCTGTACAACCATTTAACTTATCATCTTGACGCCTTAGCCAACCACAACAAGTTTGCCGTCCAAGAATTACACCAATTGTTTGCCGATGACGCTTGGCTACAGGTACGGATAACAACAGATGATTTCCGCTACGACGGATACCTGGCTGATCTTGAATTGGCCTGGCAGCAGGCGGAGCAGACGGCTCGATTGCAAATTGAGGTTGAGCAGCCGCTGACGGCGATAATTGAGATAGTGCGTTGCGCTTTGATCGAAAGCACGATAAACACCATGATTAATCAATATGACTTGGTGTTGATCCCTCGCGCGGTGGAAGTTGGTCTGTGGTCACTGGAGCAGGCCATCAGCGTGGCGGCCAAAATTGGCGACCCGAAAAAACGGGCGGAACTATGTATTGCTTTGCTAGTCTTTGATTCCACGATTGCACACCAGCACCATCGGTTGAGGCGGATTGGTCTGGCAGCGGTGCGGGCCATCGACGATGAGTGGGGGTTGTCTCGTGCTAAGGCCCTGAGCGGATTGGTCCCCCACCTAAGCGGGGCGCAACTGGGCGAGGCGTTGACGGCGGCGCGGAC
>JAGRCC010000205.1 GCA_020433785.1 Anaerolineae bacterium | reverse complement strand
CGAAATCTTCCGCTACATTGTCGATATCGAACCGGGCGCGATTATCACCCTTTATGATCAGGAAGGGCGGGCCTTTAATTACTATGTCGAGGATAAGTTTATTGTCAAAGACAAAGGCGAGCCGGAGGCTATTCGTCGTGAAAACGCCAAATGGATCGGCCCATTTAATGAGGAACGGTTAACCCTGGTCACCTGCTGGCCTTATAGTAACAATACCCATCGGGTGATTGTTATTGCCAAGCCGGTGGTTGAAGCGCAGGCCGGCAATTGAATCATAAGTAATATGAGTTACGCAGTTCAAAAGGTGACAGTCACTTAGACACGATAAAGCGACTTGTTTCGGCTAAACGGGCGTTCATTTTCGGCAAAAAGTGACTGTCACCTGGTTCGTTACACCCAACTGCGTAAATCCTAAGTAATTCAATACTTCACTATGTATTTTGTTCACACACCCATTATTTGGCAACAATTCCCCCAGCTTGTACCGGGGATTATGGTCGTCGAAGGTATCCATCCGCAGGTCGAGGTTGCCCCCTTGCTTCAGCCGTTGGACCAACAGGCTCGAGCCCGGTTGAGCCAGACATCGGAAGGCCAGATGCCGGAAGTGAGCGCCTGGCGGCGCGTTTACAGCCAGATGGGGCTTAAGCCGACCCAGTATCGCTCGGCGGCAGAAGCTCTGCTACGGCGCTTTAGGAAAGAAGACGATCTGCCCTCGCTGCATCCGCTGGTCGATTTTTGTAACGCCGTGTCGGTGGCGTTTGCTCTACCCATTGCGGTCATCGATGTGGCCCAGGTGGCTACGTTCATTGAAGTGCGTCCGGCGGTAGGGACGGAAAGATATCTGGCCTTCAACGGCGAGATCGAAACACCCCCGGCCGGTGAAATCATTTTTGCCGACGCCGCCGACGAAGTCCACGCCCGACGCTGGACCTTTCGCCAGAGCCGCCGCTCAGCGGTTAGCCCTGAAACCAGCCAAGCCTTAATCGTTAGCGAGGCCATGCATGAAACGGGGCCGGCTGACATGAGCGCGCTTATGGCAGCGCTCATCGCCGGCTTGACCGAGTTGTATGGAGCGCCCCGAAAACATACCGTTCTCTCGCCTGAAGCGCCCCGATTTGAGTTTTAACCGCCCTACTTCAATCGGCTCAAATATTGATGAACAAACTGAACAGCAATTGAGCCTTCACCAACCGCCGAAGCAACGCGCTTAACCGAATTGGATCGGACATCGCCGACCACAAAAATGCCAGGAACGCTGCTTTCCAGGAGGTAGGGCGGCCGGTCGAGCGGCCAATCTTTGGGCAGCTTGCCGTCAATCAACAACTGCGCCCCGGTTAGGACAAAACCGTGCCGATCCATCGTAACCACCCCGTTTAACCATTCCGTACACGGCACCGCGCCGATGAAAATGAAGAGCGCGGCCGCCCCCTTCGTTTCTTCCTCGCCGGTAACATTATCGCGAACTGTCACACAATCCAGGTGGGTGTTGCCTTCCACCGCCGTAATAACACTCTGCAAACGCACAGTGATCCGGGGATGCTGCTCGATGCGATCGACCAGATACTGCGACATCTTGGCTCCCAATGAATCGCCGCGCACCACCAGCGTTACGCCGGCGGCATGTTGGGCCAGATACAGCGCCGCCTGGCCGGCGGAGTTGCCCGCCCCAATAATATAGGCGTCTTGCTGCTGGCAAGCCGAAACTTCAGTTAGCGAAGCCCCGTAATAGACGCCCGCGCCGGTCAACCTTTCCACGCCGGGAATGTCGGGCTTGCCGTAAGAAAGGCCCACTGCCACGATCAAGGCGTGGCACGAAATTTCGCTGCCGTCGGCTAGCGTCAAAACGCGATAGGGGCCTTCAAGCCGCACCCCCGTAGCCTCTTGCGGCATCAGCAGCTCTACCCCAAACCGCTTGGCCTGGGCGGTCGCCCGGCGGGCCAAATCGCTGCCGCTCAAACCGACGGGAAAACCCAGGTAATTTTCGATGCGTGAGCTGGTGCCGGCCTGCCCACCCGTTGCTTGGCGTTCGATCATGACCGTGCGTAATCCTTCCGATGCCCCATAGACAGCCGCGGCCAAACCGGCCGGGCCGCCGCCAACAATGGCCAAATCGTAGAATTGTTCCGTAGCCTGGCGCTTAAGGCCAATTTTCTCGGCAATGTCGGTCGGCTTGGCGTTCAGCAAAATTTCACCTTCGGCCAGCGCCACTACCGGCATTGAGGCCGCCTGGGCCTCTAATTCAATCATAAGGGCCTCAGCCTCTGGGTCCTGTTCAATATCGAAATATTGATAGGGCACCTGATTGCGGGCCAAAAAGTCTTTTAGTTCGTGGGTTTCGGGCGACCAACGATGGCCGATAATGCGAATACCGCTAAAGGGGGGGCGATACGCGGCCTGCCATTCATCCAGCAGGTCATCTAAGATGGGGAAAAGTTTCTCTTCAGGCGGATCCCAGGGTTTCAGCAAATAGTAGTGAACGGCCGCTTCGTTGATGGCGTTAATCGCGGCATCGGTATCGGCGTAGGCGGTTAATAAAGCGCGTTTGGCCTCGGGGTAAAGCTGAATCGCCTGGCTGAGAAATTCGACGCCGCTCATGTGCGGCATCCGCTGGTCAACTAGAAAGAGCGCCACCGGCTCACGGCGCTGCTTGAGTTCGTCTAAAGCCTCTAAACCGGCTGCGCCGGAGTCGGCCCGCAGAATGCGGTACTCTTCTCCGTACTGGCGGCGCAGGTCGCGAGCTACAGCCCGCAGTACGCCCGGATCATCATCAACTGAAAGGATCACCGGTTTTGTCATTATGCGTAATCCCACCTCTCATTAAAAATAACTGAGCGAATAGTATACTGTTCGATCAGTCCGGGGTCAATAGGGAAATGAGTCGTCAGCACTGCTCATATGACACCAGAGACCTGACAGGTTTTCGTTAGTTTGACTAAACCTGTCAGGTCTGGTTACAACTCATGTTACGATACGCCGAGCAATAGTCAGCTCTCGGTAACGGTTACTTTGGTCATCTTGTCGCCCTGGCGAATGGCATCGACCACATCTTGGCCTTTGGTGACTTTGCCAAAAACGGTGTGGCGATTATCCAAGTGGGGCTGGGGGCCGTGGGTGATAAAGAATTGGCTGCCGTTGGTATTAGGGCCGGCGTTAGCCATTGACAGCACGCCGGTTTCATGCCGGAGCGGGTTGCCGTCGAATTCATCTTCAAACCGATAGCCGGGGCCACCGCGACCACTGCCGGTTGGGTCGCCCCCTTGAATCATAAAGTTGCTGATGACCCGATGGAAAGTTACTCCATCGTAGAACCCTTCCCGCGCCAAGAAAACAAAGTTATTTACGGTTTTAGGGGCATATTCAGAGAAAAGATCGATTTCTATGGTCCCCTGGGTTGTTTCCATCGTTACTTTGTAACTTTTCTCCGGATCAATTTGCATGGCCGGAGGGCTATTCCACTGCTGAGCCATAATGTTTCCTTTCTTAAATAAAAATTGGTTAAACCAAAAGTAATCATATCTGAAAGATGGGATTTTGCCAACCTTCTTAAAGAAACTCAAGGCGTAAAAGCATGCTATACTATCGATGAGGCGTAATTGGCCTGTTCTTAATTACCGATAATCGGTTATACTATCTTTGGTTATATTCACTTTAATGAAAGAAACGATGCCGGCTCAGATAAAGCTGAATAGCAAAACCATTCCGGTACTGGTCATCATTCTTGGCCTGATGCAATTGGCCTTTCCTTACAAAGGCTGGACGATATTGCTGGTGGGGCTGGGAGGGGCGTGGGGTGTGGCCTATCTGTGGGCGCAGATCTTGGCCCGCCAACTGATATTTCGGCGCGAAGTTCGCTTTGGTTGGGCGCACGTGGGTGATCGATTGGAGGAGCGCTTCACGCTGGCCAATGCCGGTTTTGTCCCCGCCCTTTGGGTGGAAATCACCGACCACACCACCATGCCGGGTTACACAGCCAGCCGCGTAACCGGCGTTGGCGGCGACAGTCAGAATAGCTGGCAAACCAACGGCATCTGCACGCACCGGGGTATCTTTACGCTCGGTCCCACCACGCTGCGCACCGGCGACCCATTTGGCCTGTATAGCGTGACGCTTTTTCACCCCAACTCGGCCACATTGACAGTTACGCCCCCTATTGTTCACCTGCCGACCATTGAAGTCGCACCGGGTGGGCGCGCCGGCGAGGGGCGGACGCAGCCTAACATGTTCGAGCGAACGGTCAGCACCGCCGGTATCCGCGACTACGTTCCTGGCGATAGTTACAATTGGATTCACTGGCCAAGCACCGCCCGCCGAGGCTCGCTTTACGTCCGCCAGTTCGACAGCATGCCGTCCGGCGACTGGTGGATTTTTGTCGATCTCGACCGGCAGGTGCAAGCGGGGCAGGGTTTTGCCTCAACCGAGGAGCACGCCGTTATTCTGGCCGCGTCGCTGGCCGACCGGGGCTTGCGGTTGGGGCGATCGGTAGGGTTGGTGGCCCAAGGTCAGGAACTGGTCTGGCTGCCACCCCGGGGCGGCGACGCCCAACGGCAGGAGATTCTGCGCGCTCTGGCACGGGCTACGACCGGCGCGCACCCCCTGGCCGAACTGCTGTCAAGCACTCACCCTGGCGCGGCCCGGACCAGCAGTTTGATCATTATCACCGCCGCCGTGGAGCCAACTTGGCTTGAAGCGCTGTTCCCACTGCTCAAGCGCGGGGCCGTGGCCACGGTGCTGCTGCTCGATCCGGTCTCATTCGGGGCGACGACCCCGACGGACGGCCTCCAAATGCTGCTGACGAACGCGGGCGTAACCCACTACCTGATCACTAAGGAACTTCTCGACCGTCCGGAAGCGCGGCCCGGCCAGCAAGGGCAGTGGCAGTGGCGGATCTCGCCGTCGGGCCGGGCGGTGCTGGTTAATAAGCAGGATTTGCAGTGGAAGGTGTTGGGGTAAGACAGCGTGTGGAGATAAAGGCCGGGAGCATCAAAGCTCTGCTTTGATCGGCTTGACAAAGCAAGCTTTGTCGCTCCGTCAATGTTCATTACCCGTAAAATCGGTGATCAATGATGATCTTGTTTCGCTTTATTGGATGGATAATTAAGCGACTGGGCTGGTACACCTGCCTGGCCTGGCTGTTGTTGGCGGCAGCCCAAGCCAGCCTGGCCCAAACTTTAGCCGAGGCGATACGCGAGTTATCTCCAGGGCTGCTGCTGCCGGCGGCGATAATCGGGCTGCTGGCCGGGTGGAGCTTAGGCGCGGCCAAACGGCTGCCGGCCTGGCTGGGGTTGACGATCCTTACTATGCTAGGCATCGAACTGGCGTTCGTCCAGATTGGCCGGTTGGGGAGTTTACTGGGAGCGGTGGGCCAAAACGGGGTCGCTTTGGGCCGGCAAGTGTGGCAACAGCCGCTGACGATGCCGCCCGATCTATCGCCGCTGGTCGCCAGCCTCATCGAACTTTGGCGAACCGTTAGCGTGTTGGGCATCCGGCTGTGGGATTGGGTCGCGGCCCTGGCCGGCGGCAATCCGGTCTACGATCCGGTGGCGACGGCCTTACTGTGGACTTTCACCCTCTGGGGCGTATCGGCCTGGGCCGGATGGGCCATCCGCCGGTTAAAGCGACCACTGCTGGCCATAACCCCGGCCGGTGCGTTGTTAGCCGCTACCCTGGCCTACTATCCCAAAGATGTATCAGGCATCTATATTATGGTGGGCGCGGCGCTTTTGTTGGTCGGATTTACCAGATATTGGGTTCGCGAACAAAGCTGGCAGACCGGCGGCATCGACTATTCTGAGGACATCCGAACCGAAGCCGTCATGATCATCATCGTCATTACCGTGTCGCTTCTGGCCGTGGCCAGCTTAACCCCTTCGCTGTCGGTCTGGCAAGTGGCGCGCTGGTTTAGTACCTCCACGCGCTTGAGCCAGCCGCTGGCTGAGTCACTGGGCGTCCGCCAATCGTCGAGACCGACGAATAACGAGCTGGCCCCCTTTCGCAGCCCCGGTTTGCCGCGAGGCCATTTGCTGGGCTCCGGTCCGGAACTATCAGACCAGGTGGCGCTCATTATCCGGGTTGAAACCTCAACCGCCGGAGAAGCCACGCCTCGTTACAAATGGCGCAGCCTGACGTACGACCGCTACACCGGACGCGGCTGGCGAGCCGGTACAACCCAAGCCTTCATCTACGAAGCCGGACAACCGACCCTGGACACACTGCCGCCGCATCGCCGCCGCTTGCAGCAAACCGTGCAAGTGCTCCGGCCGCAGGGTCATCAAGTTTACCTGGCCGGCGACTTACTGACGATCAACCAGCCCTACCAGGTCGAGTGGCGCGGGCCGGGTGACGTGTTCGGTATCGTCACCGAAGCGGACGCCTACCAGGTTGACGCGCTGGTTAGCACAGCCGATGAAACGGCGCTGCGCTCGGCCGGAACCCGTTACCCGGACTGGCTCGAGCGCCGTTACCTTATTTTACCCGACCCAATGCCGGAACGGGTGTTGACCCTGGCCCGTGATTTAACCGTTAACGCCCGAACACCTTATGACCGGGCCAAAGCCATCGAAACCTACCTCAGACAGTTCCCCTATAGTCTCGAGCTACCTGTGCCGCCCTCCCGGCGCGATATGGTCGATTACTTCCTGTTCGACTTGCAGCGCGGTTACTGCGATTACTACGCCAGTGCGATGGTGGTGCTGGCTCGCGGCGCGGGTCTGCCGGCCCGGCTGGCCGTGGGTTACGCCACCGGTCGCTACGATGCCGCCGACGATCAGTACATCGTCACCGAAGCCGACGCCCATTCCTGGCCGGAAATCTACTTTCCCGACTACGGCTGGATCGCCTTCGAACCGACAGCGGCTCAACCGGCGGACGAGACACCGCCAGCCGCCGGTCTGGTCGCACCGGCCGACGCCCCAGAACCAGAGCCGCCGCCGTTCACCTCATCCGGCGGCGCATACCTGGTGTGGGCTTTAGCTATCGGAGGTGGGCTGGGATTAATAGCTCTACTGGGGTTGGCCTGGCTGGCGGTTGATCGATGGCGGTTGGGGCGATTAGCGCCGGCGCGGGCCATCACCGTTTTATTTGACCGTCTGCAAAACCAGAGCCAGGGGCTGGCCGTCCATGTCCGGCCCGGTGACACACCATTTGACTTCGCCGCGGCTCTGGCCCGAACGCTGGCCGGGCTGGCTTCATCGACACGCTGGGAACCGGTCCTCATTCACGCGGCTGACGAGGTTGAATGGCTAACCCAACTGTACGTGCGCACCATCTACAGCGCTCACCCCCCGCAACGCAGCGATCAGACCCAGGCGATTGCTATCTGGCAGCGGCTTCGCCGACGCTTGTGGCTGGCGCGGGTGTCGAAGTGGTGGGGAGGGTTGGTTAGTGGGACGGTTAGATAGTGGGTTGGTTTTGGTTAGATAGATGGCCGATTGATTGGATGGGGGTGGTTAGACGGTTAGTTATTGCGGTTCGTCGTCGGAGATGTTGATGGTGGTGGTGATAGGGTCGCCGGGGGTGAGGTTGGTTAGGCTGGAAAGCTCGATGAAGACGGTTTCGATGATAGGAAATTCGATAATAGAGTCATCAACCACGCCCGCCCAGGCGACAGTGGCGCTAATCGGACCGACGCCGGTGATGTCCGGCGCGAATGATTTGACGTTATAGACGATCAAATAATCCTCGGGGGTGGTGGCGGTGCCGCCGGAGATGGGGCCGTAGGTGAAACTGACATTTTTGCCGGAGGGGCGGTCGAGGGTGATGGTCAGTTGAGGCGTCTGGGCCTCGGTCACAAAATAATCGGTTGCGGCAAATTTGATCTGGGGCAGCGGATCATTATCGGTGATTTCCAGCACGGCTGATTTAAGCCCCAGCGTCGCATTTTGCGGGTTGCTCAAGCTCAGGCCAACCTGTTCGAGATCGGGATCATCCACGTTATCATCGACCACCGGCACGTTAAAGGTTTGGGTGGTAACTCCGGCCGGGAAGGTCAAAAGGCCGTTGGTCGGGCTGTAATCGTTGGGGGCAAAGGCGGTGATGTTGGTTGTGGTGTAGTTGACGCTGACCGGCTGACCGGCGGGCTGATCGAGAATGACGGTAATAATTCCGTCTTTATCGCCTTCGGTAACGGAATAGGCGGCCTTGGCAAACGAGACCACCGGCAAGGCGGTCGGGGTGAAAGTGGGTGTCGCTGTTGAGGTCACTGTCGGCGGCGAACTATTGTCATCGTCATTATTATCATTGTCATTATGGTTATCGGTATCGGACGTCGGCGGGATGGGCGTTGGCGGGATGGGGGTTAACGTCGGCAGCAACGTAGCCGTCGGCAGGGGGGTGAAGGTCGGTAAGGGCGTGGCTGTGGGCAGCGGCGTGGGGCTGGGAATGGGCGAGGCGGTCGCGCTGGGCAGCGGGATAGCAACCGGTTTCTGGCCCACAATTGGCCCGCCGTTGTCGTCGCGCCGGCCGTCGCCGTCGCCATCATTGGCGTCGCCGGCCACCGACGCGCCCTGCGATTGCCCGGACAGCGTCGGCGTCAGGGTGGGCGTGGGGGTGAGCGTGGCAAAAGGCGTGACCAGCAGCACATCGCTGACGATGTCGTCCAGCAGCCCTTTAACCACTACCCGTTGAGGCTCAGACCGGGTGGGTAAACCCAGGCCGCAGCAGACCGCTGAAATCAACAGCGGGGCAAAAATGGTTACACTAAGGTAGAGAAAACGTCTCACAATTTATATCTCAGCCAAGATTACGGTTCTGATTTGATAATAACCGGCACATAGGTAATCGTGCCTGACCAGGGACCGAATAGGCCGAACTCGGTCAAATGACAGACAGCGATGGAAAGCCGATTGCCGCTCAGGTCGCGCTGATAGACGGACACCGGCGAACAGGTCTCGGCTACGTCTTGCCAGGTTGAGCCGTCGAAATAGTAAACTCGCAGCTCGCTTTCGTCTTCGATTTCGACGATGTCGCTGTCATCGTAGGCAATGGTCAAGGTAAACGGCTCGATAAAGACAAAGTCCGGCAGCGATGACCCGGCCGGCTGGGTGAACGCGTTTAAAGTAAAGCCATGACCGGTGTCGCCTAGCCCGGTTGGGGGGGAGATGGAAATCGAAATCGGCGAGAAGGCCAGTCTGATGGTATCGGTCACCGCGCCGGGCGGGACGATAATCTCGGTTCGATGGTGGCGAGCATCGGTGTAAGCCAACGTGCCACCCAGACTGGGCGAGACGGTGGTTTCGATGATCAACGGCACCACTGTGACGGCGGCGCTGGCGGTGTTGTTGGCGGTAGTGGGATCAGTACCGACAGCGGCGGCGATGGTAGCCGTGTTGGTAAGCACAACCGGTTCGGCGAAACCGGCGGCCGTGGTGGCGACAATGGTAATTTGCACCGCGGCCTGAGCGGCCAAACTGCCGATGCCGCAGCTAACCGTCCCGCCGGAAATGTTGCAGTTCCCCTGGTCGGCCCAGGCCGATCCGATAATGAGTTCCGCCGGTAGCGGATCAACGACGGTGACGCCAAAGGCGGCAGCCGGGCCGTTGTTGGTGACGTATAGGGTGTAGGTCAACGGATCGCCGACGGTGACCGAGGTCGGTGTCACCAATTTACTGACCGATAAATCAGCCACAGCCGCGCCGACGGTAGTGGTGGCGGTGTCGCTGTTGTTGGCGGAGTTGGGGTCGAAGGTGTTGGCCTCAACCTGGACGGTGTTGACAAAGGTGCCGTTGGCTTGTGGCGTCAACTCAAGGCTGAGATTCATCACGGCGTTGGCTTGTAACTCGGCCACGGTGCAGCTAAAGAC
>JAGRCC010000204.1 GCA_020433785.1 Anaerolineae bacterium | reverse complement strand
TGGGGCGCGGCATCAACTGCCGGATCGTCAACGATCTCAACCAGCCCTGGGTTAGCAGCCAAAGCTGCACGAGCTGCGGTAAATGTGTGCAGGTCTGCCCCACTGGCGCGCTGTTCCACAAAGGATCCACTGTAGCGGAGATGGTTAAACGGCACGACTTTTTGTCGTGGATCACGTTGGGGCGGGAAAAGAACGAGTGGAACTACGCCGGTCAGCCGCCGTACTACGCCGCCGAACGGCGAAAGGAATAAAACGATGACGAAGAAAGACAAAATACGGCTGGCCACGGTCTGGTTGGGCGGCTGCTCCGGCTGCCATATGAGCTTTTTGGATTTGGACGAGCGACTGATCGATCTGGCTGAGCAGGCCGATCTGGTTTTCAGTCCCATCGCCGATGCCAAAGCGTTTCCGCCAGATGTCGATGTAACGTTGGTGGAGGGAGCCGTGGCTAATATCGATCACCTGGAACTGGCCCAACAGGTCCGGGCGCAAAGTAAAATTGTCGTCAGCTTTGGCGACTGCGCCGTGACTGGCAATGTCACCAGCTTACGTAACCGCCTGGATGTAGACGATTTGCTCAATCGGGTTTACCAGGAAGGTCCCGGCCGGGTGCCAACCGGCTCTGATCCCGACGGCATTGTCCCGGCGCTGCTGCGCCGAGTACTTCCGTTACACCAGGTAATTCCAGTTGACGCCTACATCCCCGGCTGCCCACCCGATCCCGACCGCATTTGGGCGGCTGTGTCGGCCCTGCTGGCCGGCGAGCCGATCCGCCTAGAGGAGGAGATGCGGTACTTTGGGTAGAGCCAAGGGGATGAGAGGTAGGGGAATAGGGACAGAGGGTAGGACAGTTCGCTGACTTGTCCGGATTCGGACAAGTCAGCGACTGCCTCACCACACTTAATCCTTGAGGGAATGCATCAGCTTAAAATAACCCTTAATCCCTAATCCTTACCACCTACCCCGCTGTGATTACAACTTGAAGGTACTGATTTGGAGATAGACTATGACACAAACCGTCATTATCGATCCCGTAACGCGGATTGAAGGGCACGCCAAAATTTCCATCTACCTGGACGATAACGGCCACGTCAACGACGCCCGGTTTCACGTTACGGAATTTCGCGGCTTTGAAAAATTTTGTGAAGGGCGCAGCTTTTGGGAAATGCCCGGCATTACCGCGCGGGTGTGCGGTATCTGCCCGGTTAGCCATTTGATGGCCTCAGCCAAAGCGGGCGACGCCATTTTGGGCGTGCGCATCCCACCCACGGCCGAAAAGCTGCGCCGGCTGATGAACTGGGGCCAGATTGTGCAAAGCCATGCCCTGAGCTTCTTTCACCTCAGTTCACCCGATTTATTACTAGGCATGGAGAGCGATCCCACCACCCGCAACATTATGGGGCTGATCGCCAAATACCCCGATGTCGCCCGCAACGGCATTCGGCTGCGCCAGTTTGGGCAGGAGGTTATCCGTATTTTGGGCGGGCGCAGTATTCATCCGGCCTGGACGGTACCCGGCGGGGTGCGGCAGCCACTGGCCGCCGCAGATCGCGACCAGATCAAGCGGCTGCTACCCGAGGCGCTGGACATCGTCGAGCTGGCGCTCGACCTGTTGAAAGATGCCTTTGACGACCACACCACCGAAATTGAAAGCTACGGCAATTTCCCCAGCCTCTTTATGGGTCTGGTAACGCCTGAAGGCGGTCTGGAACATTATAATGGCCGGCTGCGCATCATGGACGCTGAAGGCCATCTGGTGCAGGAAGACCTGCCGCCGGAGCGCTTCCGCGAGGTAATCGGCGAGGCGGTTGAACCATGGAGTTATCTTAAATTCCCCTACTACAAACCCTACGGCTTTGAGGATGGCCGTGGTATGTACCGGGTGGGTCCGCTGGCCCGGCTCAATGTCTGTGATTTCGCCGGCACGCCGCTGGCCGACCGCGAACTGCGGCAGTTCCGCCGGTTGGGCGAACGCGGCAAGCCGGTCACCAGTAGCTTCCACTATCATTACGCCCGGTTAATCGAAATTTTATTTGCTCTGGAAAAAATCGAAGGAGTCCTGGACGATCCCAACCTGACCGATGACCACGTCCGCAGTAATGCCAGCGTCAACGAATTGATTGGTGTTGGCGTGAGTGAAGCCCCCCGGGGCACGCTGTTCCACGAGTACCATGTCAACGACGACGGCATTTTACAAAAGGTTAATTTGATTATTGCGACCGGTCAGAATAACATGGCGATGAACCGGACGGTGAAGCAGATTGCCCAAGCCTACCTCAACGGCGGCGGTCTTAACGAGGGCATTCTGAACCGGATTGAACACGGGATTCGGGTATTCGATCCCTGCCTGAGCTGCTCCACTCACGCGGTGGGCCACATGCCCCTTCACGTCCAGCTCATCGGCTCGGACGGCGAATTGGTTGACGAGCGGGTGAGGGATTAAATTATGACCTGAGCCAAATTAAGAGGAGGAAATATTGTTGGGGGAGAAGATACATGGTTCATAAGAGTTTGAAAGAAATCCTTGTGGGATTAGAAAGTGAGCTGCCGGGATTTTTGGCTGCGGCTGTCGTGGGCGGAGACGGGCTGAATATTGCCCAACATACCCGCTCCAGCCAAACGCCGGTCGAAAATATTAGTGCGCAGATGGCCTTATTTATTAAGCTGGTCCAACTGTCGGTCACTAAACTCGACGCCGGAGTCATTGAAGACACCTTACTGACGACAACAGAGGCTTATTTGCTCATCTGGGTGGTACCGGGTACCCCCTATTTTCTAGGAGTGGTGGTCGACCGGACCAAAACCCTCCTGGGCCATGTGCGTCTGATCGGTCGTGTCTATGTTAGTCGTGTCGCAAGCGTGTTACCCTATCCTGAAAAATCCGGAGATTTACATGAGCAACCTGCCCGAGTTATTGTACCGAGTGCGCCAGGAATTAGGCGCTAGTTTTATCTCAACCAGCATTGTCGATGGGGATGGAATGGCGATTGCCGGGGACTCGATTAGCCCCACCTTTGATACTAGCGCCGTCTCGGCCCGTTTTGCGATGGTGATGAAGTTGGGCAACAAGATTGGTCACAAACTTAACCTCGGGCCCGTTGAGGATAATCTGGTGGTGACCACCCACGTTTTTGTACTGAGTCGCTTTTTGGGTGACGGTTCGTATTATTGGAATTTAGTCGTTACCAAAGAGGCCACGCTGGGGCACGCCCGCATTCTCATGGATGAATATGCCGGTCAATTATGGGCGGCTATTCCACGCTAACCCATCACCACATACGTGTTTCTGAAGTAAGCATTCGAGCTTTAATTCCAAAAGAGTGCGACCGAATCTGCGCTACAGCATCGGGAATGAAAATTTATTGGAGCGACAAAGAAAGCTTTGTCATGCCTGATCAAAGCAGCGCTTTGATGCTCCAGCCTGCCGGGAGATAGTTCATCTATGGATGTCAAACAGAAATTTGTAGAAGGCGTTGAGACCACCAAATCTCTAACCGGATTGAGCCAAAATGATTTTGATCTCTTAAAGGAAGTTGCCCCCCAGGCCCGTCAATGGGGTACCGGTTTTGTCAAAAGTTTTTACGATACCCTCTACACGCATCATCGAACCGCTGCCGTTTTTCACTCAAATGAGCGAGAGGAGCGGGAAAAAACCTTAGAGCGGTGGTATCAATCGCTATTTGATGTTGATAACGACGATGACTTTTTGCGGAGCCAGGCCCGTATCGGCTTGGTCCATATTCGCCGCCACGTTCACAATCAATTTATGATCGGCATCGCCGTAAAACTGTGTGCAACTTTTCAAACTAAAGCGATTGAGACCTTCGGCCCGCAGCGAGGGAACGAAGTCGCTCAAGCCTTTGATCGGGTGATCCACGCTGTAGTTGGCCTGACTGCCGAAGGCTACGAAATGATGTCCAAAATTGCCTTTAGCGAGTCTACTGGCGCGGGTCCGGCCTTGATCGACCGGCTGATTCAGGAGTCGGTCGACGAAGTTGAGGCCGACCTGTTGGGCTGAGATGCTACTGATCATTGCCTGCGGCAACAGCCTGCGCAGCGACGATGGCGCGGGGCTAATCTTTGCCGAGCGGTTGGAGCAAGCCTGCCGCTCGCTCGACGTGGCAGTTGAGCGCCTCAGCGTCCACCAACTGCTACCGGAACTGGCCGCCGATATCGCCGCCGAAGCGGTCCGAGCGGTAGTCTTTGTCGATACCCGGTTGGCTGAACCGGATGACCTTCCAGCGTTACACTCCCTATCTCCCCAGGCCGCCTCGCCAAGCGTCGGTCATCATTTGACCCCCGCTGTGCTGCTGCTGTATGCCCAAGCGTTGTACCATCATTGCCCCCCGGCCTGGCAGATAACCGTTCCGGGCGTTAACTTCGATCATGGCGAAACCTTAAGCGAAACGGCCCAAAACGCCCTCACCCACGTACCGCCTCTGGCCCGTCAGATCGCTATGTTGTGTCGATAAGTTCCCTTGCCTTTGATTAAAGATCGCTAAATAGGGGATTGACACGCTCTATCTCTACGGTGAAACCCATGGGCAGCCGATAAGCGAAGCGATGCCCCATTAGCCTTCAGGCCACACCTCTGACTGAGGCCATTTCCGTCACGATCCAGTCGTATCGAGACGCCACTCAGTCTACAGCGCACTAATTGATTGGCTTCGAGATAGGATTGACAAAATCGATATATTGTGATATTATTCACAATATAAGCGCACTGCTGCGTGGCAGGGCGCTTTTTCTATTTTTATAATAATGAGGGGTGTTATCGCGTCTTGAATTGGCTGAATTCCTACAGCTTGCCTTGACCCCCAGACATCCCCAAAAGGAGCGACGTATGTCGTACGAAACCCTAGAATTTATAATAGCTGTGATGGCACCGATCATTATCTTCACCTCTGTATCGTTAACTCTCAAAGTTCCTCATGTCATTACAGGGCTGCCGGCTCTCACTCGGCACGCCATTGAACTGGCTGGTGGGCTGATGATCATTGGGGCTTGGCTGCCGATCGGACGGTTGAGTGGCGGGCTAGCCTTTCTTGGCCTGTTGTTACTGGTAATGCCGGCCGTAGCTCGCTACTTAAGCACGCCGGCCGAAATCGTCTCCGGCCGTGGTCGCCATAAACCAGTGGCATGGTAGTCTGCTAATTAGCTGGTCAGGCTTATCTGACCTTTATCAAATAAGAAAATAGTGAAAAATGAACAAAAGACTAGGGCAGTCTGTTGAGATATAAAAACACTCTAACCACCGGTTTGGTTAGAGTGTTTTTGTTTTCCGCTCGCATTAATACAGCGGTCCGTTTGAAATCGAAATTTTGGCCCTGGGGTGGCGTAGGGGAGCGGCAACTCGGCGGGACGGGGATTGGCCAAATTAACCTCAAGCCAAGTTGCCTCACCCAGTAGCCATTTGGTTTATCAGTTCATCAGCCCGGCAAAAAACTGCCGAACGTCATCAGCTACCGCTTCGGGTACTTCCCATTCGGGAAAATGGCCGCCGCGTTCCAGAATTGTCCAGCGCTGAACGTTGTAGGTCCGCTCGGCCCACTCACGGGGCGCGGGAACCGTCACTCCATCCCGCAAGGGCATCATGATGGCCGTCGGCACTTCGACTCGACCCGAAAGACCGGGATCGCGGGCGGCTTCTCGATACAGCCGGGTCGCTGCTACTGCCGATTTCGTGAACCAATGCAGCGACAGATTATCCAGCAAGTTGTCTCGTCCGAAGTGGGCATTGATGTCCGTGCCGCCGTCGCCCCAGCGTTGAAACTTCTCAATAAACCAGCTGGCCAGCGCCACCGGCGAATCAGCCAGGGCCGGACCTAAGGTTTCGGGCCGCAAGGCTTGCAGCCGGGCGTAGGCTGTTTCCCGCTGCGCCCACACTTGGACCTGCTGCTGGTAGGTTATCTCCGCCGGGCTGAGATCGTCAGGCAGCGGCGAAGCAAACGGCGTAATCCCAGAACGATGAATACCTATCAGACGGTGCGGATATTTTAGACCGATTTGCTGTTGGACCAGAGCCCCTTGGTCGGACCCCCGGGCGGCAAAGCGGTCGTAGCCGAGTTCTTCGACCATCAGTTTGGTCATGAGATCGGCCATGCGGGCGAAACTCATCCCCGGTTCAGTCGGAAATTGAGTAAAGGGATAGCCGGGCATCGACGCCACGATCACGTCAAAGCTGGGCGTTCCGTCACGCCGCGACTCCGTCAGCAGTGGTATGATGTTCAACATCTGGACGAAGCTGCTGGGCCAGCCATGCAGCAACAGCAACGGGATGGATTTAGCATTTTGGCCGTCGGCCCGCACAAAATGAATTTGCCAGCCGTCAACTTCTGTAAGGAAGTGGTTGTAGGTGTTTAACCGCGCTTCTCGCTGCCGCCAATCATATGGCCCAGACCAATAGGCGATGAGATCGCGCAGATAGTCGCCGTCCGTGCCATCGGCCCAATTCGAACCGGTAATTGGCGGCGACCACCGGGTGTGTTTGAGACGCTGACGCAGATCGTCAAGGTCTTGGTCAGGAATATTAATATGCATTGGCTTAACCATCATTTACTCCTTATG
>JAGRCC010000203.1 GCA_020433785.1 Anaerolineae bacterium | reverse complement strand
TCTTGGTTATTGAGCCAGCTTTGCCAGGCGACCTCGGTGGGCAACGGTGGTAGGGGTTCCAGCGGCAGCGGCAGCGCCGCCATTTCGATTATAGCCGCGATGGTGAGGGGAACAATGATGAGCCGGCCCCGTTCCGCCCAAGTCGAGCCCCACCGCTCCAAATTTCCCAGGCCAAAGCCGGCCAGCAGCGCCAGATGAATTTGCACAAACGCCGCCAGGCGAAAGGGGCTGCGAAGTTGTTCGTAGCCGGGTAAAAAAGCGCGAACCCATTGGTAAGGTTGGACATCGCCGATACGCAGCCGCAAACCCAGCGATAACAGCAGCGCCAAGAAGATAGCCACGATGAGATAGGCTTTGATCCGTTTGGAGCCGCGTCCTGCTAAGCCGACACCGGCCAGAACGATCAAGACCAGGCCGGGAAAGAGCCGTTGGCCTGGCTTTGATCCTAGTCCCAGCGCCCGGCCGTACCACAGGTTATAATCTAGAAAATTTCGATAGTCGGCTAATCGGGCCGAGTTGTTTTCGATGGTTTGTTCGGGGCGGGTGAAGCCATACTGCTGTAATTCCCGGTATTGGCCCCATAAAATTGGGCCGGTTAGCACCATTGAAATGAACAAGCCGGCCGCGAGATATTTGATGAAACGGAATGAAAAATGCTTTTTCTCAAGCTGAAACAACAGCGCCAAGGGTAAAAAGATAAGACTGAATAAGCCGTAATAGCCGCAGGTGAGAAACGTAACCGGTCCACCCAACCCGAAAGCTAGCGCGTTTCGTCCGGTGGGCCGGATAAGCAGCCGCCCCATAAACAACAGCCACCACAAAAACCCGAATAAGGCGACCAATTGCAAAACGCCCATCTCCTGCGCCACAAACGGCAGCGACTGCATCAGCAGGCCGCCCAACAGCGCCGGCAGAGGTGTCACGCCCCAGCTTCGCAGCAGCCAGCAGGCGAACCAGCCGTTGAGCGTTAGGAAGAGGATGACCACGAAATTATAAGCGAGCGCCGGCGATTGTGTCGCCAACCAAATTGGCGCGGCCAGTAGCGCTGTTACCGGTTGAATTTCAGAAAAGGCGAAGGTGCCGGTATTGGGCGCAAATATGGGGGCATCCCAGTAGTTGGGATAGCCGCCGGTTAGTTGGTCGATATTCCATTGGAGAGTCCACAGATTAAAAAAGGGAACCGTGCCGACGGGTTCGTCACCCCGTGGTAAGGCCTCGAATGGATGCAGGGTGAGGGGAAACGTGAGGATAAGGGACCAAACTATAAAGACCAGAAAAAGAGAAAGGGTCGAGAGAGGAACATACTCTCGACCCTTTTTCACTTTTTCACTAATTATCAGCTTACCCCTGCAACATCGATAACAACACACCGGCGGCCACAGCTGAGCCGATAACCCCGGCCACGTTGGGGGCCATAGCATGAACAATCAGGAAGTTTTGCGGGTCCGCTTTTTGGCCTTCAACGTGCGAGACGCGGGCGGCCATCGGCACCGCCGACACGCCGGCGGAACCAATCAGCGGATTGATCTTGTTAGAAGAAAACATGTTCATTAGCTTGGCAAAGAGTACGCCACTAGCTGTACCAATCATAAACGCTACCGCACCCATCGCGAAGATGACCACCGATTGGGGCTTTAAGAAGGTGTCAGCCTGCGTGCTGACCCCAATGGTCAAGCCCAAGATAATGGTCACACTGTCAATCAGAGCGTTACGCGCTGTATTGGCCAGACGATCCGTGACCGCGCTTTCTTTGAGCAGGTTGCCGAGCAGCAACATGGACAGCAGCGGCAGCGACCCCGGTGCGATGAGTACGCAGATGATGTAGGTCAAAATCGGGAAAACCAGGCGCTTGAAGCGGGACGGAATGGGCGGAGCCGGCATGCGAATTTTTCGTTCCTCTTCCGTGGTCAACAGCCGCATGATCGGCGGTTGAATGACCGGCACCAAGGCCATGTATGAGTAAGCCGAAACCGCGATAGCCCCTAACAAATCGGGTGCTAACATACTGGTTAGGAAGATAGCCGTTGGCCCGTCCGCGCCACCGATGATAGCGATAGAGCCTGAAGCTTGGAACAAGCGCAAAGGATCGTTAGGGTCAGACAACCCCAGTATACCAATGGAACCCCCAATGTACAACGCGGCTAAAAAGGTAGCGAAAATCCCCATCTGCGCCGCCGCGCCCAATAATATCAACCTGGGTTGGGCCACAAGCGCTGAAAAATCGGTCATCGCCCCGATGCCTAGAAAGATAATAGGCGGGTAAATCCCTCGAACCACCCCGAAATAGAGGTAGTTCATCACGCTGCCTTCCTCATAAATACCCAATTCAAAGCCGGGCGGGAAAGGAACGTTACCAACAACCATACCAAAGCCAATCGGAATAAGCAGCAGGGGTTCGAATCCTCGGGCAATACCCAGGTAGACAAACGTCAAACCCACTACCACCATGATCAAATTACCAATGGTAAAATAGTTAAAGCCCGTATCTTGTAGATATCCTAAAAATAGCTCCATAGTTAGAGTTACTCCTTAGGAAAATTCTACGAGGACTTCACCCTGCTGGACGCTTTGATTGACGCTTACATGAACTTTTGAAACAACGCCATCAACGGGTGAATTGATTACAGTTTCCATCTTCATCGCTTCCAGAATGACAACCGGCGCGTCTTTCTTGATCGAGTCGCCTTCTTTCACTTTTACGCCTTTAACCACGCCCGGTAACGGAGCGGTTAAAGAGGATGCCCCGGCACTGGGCGCAGCCTTAGGAGCCGGTGCGGCCGGCGCAGGCGCGGCGGCGGGCGGTGGAGCCGGTGCGGCAGTTGAGGGGATGGCTGGTTTTGGCGGCTGGTTTAAAACATTGGTTGACTCATAACCGTAATATCCAGATTGATCGGTGTCGGCCAGAACTTCAACTTCGACATCGTATGCGGTACCGTTAACAGTTACACGTAGTTTTTTCATGGATCACTCTCTCCTCTATAAGAGTTTTAATATAGACTATAATAGTGTTGATGATTAAATTTTTAACGACGGCGCGGATTCTTGGTAAGGTTACGAGAGCTGACGTGCGCCACACGACCTTGTAGATGCCACTGCGGATTCGCTGCTTCTCGCCGGTAGCGAATCATTTTAACCTGAACTGTCTGATCAAAGGCCGCCACAATAGCCGCACTAATGGCTGCTACCACGTCAGCAGAAATACCTTCTTCCACAACAGGCTCTGGTGCAGAGGCAGCCGCTGCTTTTGACGGCATAGAAGCGGCGACGGGTTCTGGTTCGGGTGGTTGGTTCCGTTCAGTCATCCAGCGATCAAGCTTGTCAAAGAGGGTTAAAGCGCCAAAGATAAGCACTAAAGCAAAAAATACAACCGATATCCCGATCAGAGCTACTAAAAATCCATTCACGGACTAAACCTCCTTTCTCACACTCTACTTTTACATGGGGATGAGACCGTGTTTCTTCTGCGGTC
>JAGRCC010000202.1 GCA_020433785.1 Anaerolineae bacterium | reverse complement strand
CCTTGAGTAAAGTCTCGTTGTAGTATTAGGAAACCCAGGTCAAACGGATCGTACGGATCAACATAAAAACTCAAGCAGTCGGCGGTTGATGTAGTGCGACTGGGCGAAGACCAGATCGTGGCTGGCGGTCGGTAGAAGTTCGGCTTGTAGGCTGGGGATCAACCAGCGGGCGCGTTCAATGGCGCTGACCGGGTTGTAGAGCACCTCCTGCCGGCCGATGAGCAGCAGCGTGGGCGCGGTCAGATGGCGTAACTGCGTATCGGACATCTTGGGGGTCAGGAGTCTAAGCAGCCGCTTGAAATACCGTTCGCCGAGGGCGGCCTGATCGATCATGGCGTCGAATAGGGTATGATAGGTGGGATCGTCAATTTGCTGATGAACCGAAGCCCATTTGAAGAAGCGGTTGGTAAAATAGCGATTCGGGCACAACCCGATCGGCACTGTTTGCAGCAAGAAGATCGGGTTAATCGACAGCAGCGTGCCGCCGGGGGCCAGCAGAACCAGTTTATCGACCCGGTGGGGGGCGTGCAGGGCAAAGTTCGCTGCCAGCCAGCCGCCGTAGGACAAGCCCGCTAGATGGGCTTTGGCCAGGCCAAGGGCATCGCACAACTCGGCCAGCCAGGTCATAAACGTCTGGAGGGTGGTTATGGGTCGGTGGGGAACACTTAGGCCGAAGTCGCCGATGATGTCGATGGCATAGGTGCGAAATCGCTGGCTTAACGGGCCGACATTGGCCGCCCACATGGTCGAGCTAACGTTGAAGCCGTGCAGGAGCAGCAGCGGCGGCCCATCGGGTGGCCCGCACACGTTGATATGAGTCGAGCCGGCGCAGGTGGGGACATCGATCGGTTCGGGAGATACCGGCCACAGAGATAGCATTCGCCGGTACGCGGCCAGATAGGCGGCCCGGCCGGCCTCAGATTTGAAGGGAAACGTCGGCGTTTTGGTCATCGTAAAACAAATATCGTCGCCAAGCTGTGATTGATCGAATTACCTTTGCAAATATTCTAACTGTCGCTAAAATCAACCTGTTTTGATTAAACTCAAGGAGCGCGGAGGAGTCAATTACTGACCGTCTGATCAAATGAATAAACTTACACCCTTCTTACAACAATATGGGGCTTATCTGGCCCTGGTTCCCGCTTTGGCGGCGCTGTTAGGCAGCTTGTACTATAGTGAAATTGCCCATTTTGTGCCATGTACACTGTGCTGGTACCAACGCATTCTGATGTATCCCCTAACGCTCATCATTCTCATCGGCATCATTAATCACGATGAACTGCTGCCCAATTATGTGCTGCCCTTTTCAATCATCGGCCTGGTTGTAGCCCTGTACCACTATCTGGTTCAGGTCGGCGTTTTTAGCCATCCCACGGCTTGCCAGGCCGGTATTCCCTGTGACATGCGTTGGGTCAATTACCTGGGCTTTATCACCATTCCGTTTATGTCATTAACGGCTTTCACGTTGATAACGATAATTATGGGCGCGACCAAATGGGCCGACCGACAAGCTGAAAGCGCTTAGCCAGGTATCCTATAAAAAACCTGTCTACTTAGCCAGTAAAAAATCTACCCAAATGATGGATGGCAGCAGACCATTTTTATATTAAACTACATGTAAGTGGTCAATCATCCAACAATGCTCAACGTAGTGACAAGGTAACGTTCACGGGGTCAAATATCCCCATGTGATCGATGAAACAAACGGTTTTGCCCCTTCAAACGTGATCGTTACCTTTCAATTTAGAATTGCTGTCAATCATCAGGGCCGGTCATTGGCGACCGGCAAAGGAGACAGGGAAGATGTATCGTCGTGGGATACTTATTGTCGATGATGAAGAAGCTATCCGCCAGACAGCCGCCCAGGCGCTGGCTCCGCTGGGATATGACCTTATCTCAGCAGTCGATGGTCGAGAAGCGTTAGATAAGTTAGAGGAAAACCGGATCGGGTTGGTTCTGCTGGATCTGCGTATGAGCGGTCTGGATGGCCTGGAGACATTACGCCACATGGCTAAATTCCGGCCCGAAGTGCGGGTGATCCTAATGTCGGGCCACGGCACCATTGACAGCGCTGTGGAAGCCCTTAAATTGGGGGCCGTTGATTTTATCGCCAAACCTTTTTCCGCCCTAGAACTGCGCGACCTGGTCCTGAAGATCATCGATCGACAGGCGGGTGAGGCGGCGCAGGCCTCGGCCTATGAAAAACATCTGGCGTTGACCCGCTGCTGCTTAACAGAGCATCATCTAGCCGCAGCCAAAGAACACACCAAGCAGGCCATCGGCCTTGACCCATCGCGCCCGGAAGCATTTAATCTGTTTGGCGTTCTCCACGAACTGACCGGCAATCGCACTGACGCCCTGAAATATTATCGGGTGGCATTGGATTTGGACTCCACCTACGAACCCGCCCTACAAAATCTAACCCGTCCCATAAATGATCCCGACCAATGGCAAGCCATTAATTTAGGTTGACGATTTCTTGTCCGGAAACAACCCCAAAATACCCGCTTCCGAAGCCTCGCAAATACCGCGCTCGGTGATGAGGCCGGTTACCAGGCGAGCCGGCGTTACATCGAAGGCAAAGTTGGCCGCCGGGCTGGTGGCCGGGGTAAGCCTGACCGTTTTAACGCCATCCTCGTGCAGACCGTTGATGTAGGTCACTTCTGTCCCCTGCCGCTGCTCAATCGGAATCTCGGCCAGGCCATCGCGCATCTCCCAATCGAAGGTTGATGACGGCAGCGCCACATAAAAGGGCAGGCCGTTGTCGTGAGCGGCCAACGCCTTGAGGTACGTGCCGATTTTATTAGCGACATCGCCGGTATAGGTGGTCCGATCGGTGCCGGTAATGACTAAATCGACCAGGCCGTGCTGCATCAGGTGGCCGCCGACGTTATCGACGATGACGGTGTGCGGTACGCCATGCTGGCCCAACTCCCAGGCGGTCAGCCGCGCGCCCTGATTGCGCGGGCGCGTCTCATCAACCCAAACGTGAACGGCCAGGCCTTGATCGTGGGCCGCGTAGATCGGCGCGGTGGCGGTGCCGTAATCGACAAAAGCCAACCAACCGGCGTTGCAATGGGTCAAGATGTTGACCGGCTCGCCCTTTTTGACCCGGCTGATGGCTTCGATAATCTCCAACCCGTGTTGGCCGATACGGCGGCAAAAATCGGCATCCTCATCGGCGATGGTTTGGGCCATGTCAAAGGCGGTTTGAATTTTGAGTTCGATGTCGCTGCCGGCGGCGTCAATGGCCGCCAATTGGCGTTTAACCGCCCACTCTAAATTCACGGCGGTGGGGCGAGTGGCTTTCAACGTTTCGCCGGCCGCGGTAATCGCAGCCATAAACGCCTCGGGCGAGGTACGTGGGGCATGCAGCGCCGCGATAGCCATCCCATATCCGGCGGTGGCCCCAATCAAACCGGCGCCCCGTACATGCATCTCTTTGATGGCCTGGGCGACCTCGGTCAAATTGGTTAAATCCTCAATTACAAATTCATGGGGCAGATGGCGTTGATCGATAATTTGGACCACCGTAGGGTCGCCGGCTTTTAGCCAGATGGTGCGGTAATGTTGACCATCGACATTCATAGTGTGAATCTCCTTTGAGAATAATTGGATAGTTGGTTGGTTGGTTGGTTGGTCAATGACTTGGGAACTAACTAGCCAGCTATCCCACCAACTATCTAACCATCTAACTAACCGCAACTTGAGTGATATTAAATTAACTCCTCCGGGTAAAACATATCGCTCAAATAGGTGTAGGCTTTGGTGCTATCTTATTTTATCATAGTTATGTTGTTAGATAACTATTTTTGGGTTGGTCCGTAGATTTCATCTCATTAGAACATTATTTATTAATCACGTAGACCATCGGTAACTTTTACAAGAACCTTTAAGAAAGGACAACAATGTTTAGACAATTAACCACTATCTTGCTCAATCGGCCCGAGATTCGGGAGCAATGGGAACAGATGACGAATTATGATCGGGTTAATATCAATAACAACGAGCGGGTGACGTCGCTGGTCTTTGGAGGGACCATGCTCCTGGGCAGCTTACGACGTCCGCTATCGATTAGAGGCTTGTTCGGCCTAGCCGGTGGCAGTTATATGCTGTACCGGGGCTTAAGAGGCTACTGCCCGGTGTATGAAGCGTTGGACTACAGTTCGCTCACCTCTTCGGAAAAGCAGCAAATGGAAATCGAGCGAGTGGCGGCCCATGATAGAGTATTGTCAGAGGCGCTTGATCAAGCTATTGAGGAAGACCTTGACGAGAAACTTTATGAGACATTTCCGGCCAGCGACGCTACAGCTTCCTATTAACATCGCTCTTTAATATTACGCTGGTGACGCATTAGGCTTAACTTCAGTAAACGTAGGGAGCAGAAACCTGGTTAGTTTCTGCTCCCTACTTCCAATTTCTAACCCTTCACTTTATCAGGGAGTCACCTGCTGATCGGTTGGCATTTGCCGGAAAAGCCGCATAGTCGTGCGGTAATAATCGACCAATTGATCCATTGTGGCTCGCCACGAGCGGCTGCGGGCATGGATCAAGGCATTCTCGGCCAGATGGTCGCGGAGGGCCGGATCGCGACGCAGTTTGCGGATCAGATCGCCGATCATTTCCGGTTCGCCCGGCTCGAAAAACAGGCCATTAAACCCATCCTTGATGGTATCTAACAGCCCACCTGTTCGAGCCGCGATGACGGGTACGCGGCAGGCCATCGCTTCCAGGGCCACTAACCCGAACGTTTCGGTCGTTGAGGGAAATATAAAGGCGTCGGCAGAGCGATAGGCCGCCACTAACTCCTCGCCTTGCATATAGCCGGGCAACCGGGTGGGCGTGCCCTCAAAATGTTTTTTCAAATCGTCATGACTGGGGCCGTGACCAATCAAGGCCAGCCGCACCCCTTCTTGGGGGAAAATGGTATCGCGCAGTCCAAATAACCCCTTTTCAGGCGCCTGTCGCCCTACGTTTACAATTAAAAAATCATCAGGATGGCCATCGGTTAGGCGATGGCGCATCTGAGCATCGGCCGGGCCGGGGCAGAACAACTCGGTATCGATGCCGCGTTTCCACCAGCGCACGCGCTGGAAGCCGTGCTCTTCCAGTTCGGTTTTCATGGCGGTGGAGGTACACAAATTCAAATGAGCCTGATTATGAAGTAATCGTTCGTACCACCAAATCAAAGGCGACGTCCACCCAAACCCATAATGTTGAGCATACCGGGGCACGTGGGTATGGAAGGAGGCGATCACCGGTAAATCTAAGCGCCGGGCAAACTGCAAGCCAAAAACACCCAAACAAAACGGGTGAACCACATGGATTAAATCAGGCTGAAAGGCCTTGAGCTCTCGCCAAACCTGTCGGCCGGGAATATTTAGGCGTAGTTCGGGGTACATGGGCACCTTAGGACCGCCCACGCCCACAATTTTAGCCCCGGCAAATTCAGCCGGCCCGCCCGGTGGGCCAAATAAGATGGCCTCGTGCCCTAATTCTTGTAAGCGCCGGAGGGTCAAGCATAAAATGCTAACCACGCCATCTATTTTAGGTAAAAATGTCTCTGTAAAAATGGCAATACGGAGTTTGTGTCTGCTTTCATGATGAAGGGGAGCGGACTGAATATGTGGCACCGATGGTTCTCCTCACTCCTGTTCCCACAGGAGATTTAGTGTTGGGTAATCGGCAAGCATACGTGAAATTTGTGTCAATCTAAAGTTATGGTATGCTTGCAGTCGTTTGAATGACTTTCGCGTATTTTCGTAAACAATGATTTGTCTGTCAAATTTGGCCAAGCGATGTTTGAACCGGGAAAAGAGAAAACACCGGCAATAAACAGAGGTTTGGCCGATTTTTTTAAAGGCATTAAGAAAACTTAATCAAAATTTAAAATCACGAGGAGAAACCATACGTGAATCGAGGACGAATATTTGTACTTGGTGGAGATGGCTTTTGTGGTTGGCCTACAAGCTTAAGGCTCTCCAGTGAAGGCTATGATGTTACAATTGTCGATAATCTGTCTCGACGTAAAATCGACGTTGAGTTGGGCTGCCGGTCGCTGACCCCTATCGAAACCATCGACACCCGGCTGCGAGTCTGGCAAGAGATGACCGGACGGACGATTGACTATGTTGACATCGACCTATCTGAAGATTACCACGAGCTGCTCTATCTGCTTCGGATGCAAAAGCCGCACACCATTGTTCACTTTGCCGAACAACGGGCCGCGCCCTACTCCATGAAGTCGGCCCGGCACAAACGTTATACGGTCGATAACAATATCAACGGCACCCACAACGTGTTATGCGCCATTGTCGAAGCTGGTATCGATGTTCACCTGGTTCATTTGGGAACAATGGGTGTTTACGGTTACGGCACAGCGGGCATGACCATTCCGGAAGGCTATTTAACGGTTAAAGTGGATATCGAGGGCCGCGATCAGGAAATTGAAATTCCGTATCCGCCCCATCCGGGCAGCATTTATCATATGACCAAAACGATGGATGCCCTGCTCTTTCACTACTACAACAAAAATGACAACGTTAGAATTACCGACCTTCATCAGGGAGTGGTTTGGGGGACAAACACGGAAGAAACACTCATGCATCCGGCGCTGATCAATCGCTTTGATTATGAAGGCGATTACGGCACGGTCCTCAATCGCTTCATGGTCCAGGCCGCCGTGGGTCATCCGCTGACGGTTTACGGTCATGGCGGGCAAACGCGCGCCTTTATTCACATTCGCGATACGGTCTGCTGTATTTCGCTGGCGATTACGTCGCCGCCCAGTTCCGGCGATCGCGTCCAGATTTTCAATCAAGCCACTGAAACCCATTGCGTGCAAGATCTGGCCGAGTTAGTGGCGCAATTGACCGGAGCGGAGATTCGTTACTATGTCAACCCCCGCAACGAAGCTTGGCGCAACGAACTGATCATTCGCAATGACAAGTTCCGGCAGTTGGGTCTCAATCCCATCACCCTCAGCGAGGGCTTGCTGATCGAGGTGTTTGATGTGGCGGCCAAATACAAAGACCGGATCAATATGGACAAGATTCTACCCTCTTCTCGCTGGCGCGAGGATATTCCTTTTGATCGACAGGGCAGTGAAGCTCCGGAAGTTTTGCATGAGCCTCAAAAAAAGGCGGTTGTTACCTCCTCTGAAAATAATGGTGTGGAACGTCAAAGTAAACTTTGAAGCTAGGTGAATGACAAGGCAAGCTATGTCGCTCCGCTAATTTCATCGTCGTTGGAATAGAAAAAGGGTCCGGAAAATTTATCCAGACCCTTTTTGTATTTATAGGTGACTTAAACTGAGATAATAAACTTAAATCAGGCTAGCGACAATATCGGCCACTTGGGTGGGCAGTTCGGCCACTTTAACGCCAACGGCTTCGAGCGCTCTGATTTTTTCATCAGCCGTGCCTTCGCCGCCTTGAATGATAGCTCCGGCGTGACCCATGCGCTTGCCAGGAGGTGCGGTACGCCCGGCGATAAAGGCCGTGACGGGTTTGCTCATATGGTCAGCGATGAATTGAGCGGCCATCTGCTCATCGGTGCCGCCGATCTCGCCGATCAGTACGACCTGATCGGTCAGGGGATCGCTTTCAAACAGCTTCAAGCAGTCGATGAATTTGGTGCCGATGATCGGGTCGCCGCCGATACCCACGGCCGTACTTTGCCCGATGCCTTTGTCGGTTAGAGCTTGAACGACTTCATAGGTGAGCGTCCCACTGCGGGAGACAAGCCCTACGCTGCCGGGGAGGTGAATATGACCGGGGGTAATCCCCACCTTGGCTTCGCCGGGGGTAATCAGGCCGGGGCAGTTGGGGCCGATGAGGCGCGTATTTTTGTTGGCCAGGTAAGTCATCGCGCGAGCCATGTCTAAAACCGGCACCCCTTCCGTAATACAAATAACCAGTTCAATCCCCGCGTCGGCGGCTTCCATAATGGCGTCGGCGCTGAAACGAGCCGGGACGTAAATGATGCTGGTGTTGGCTTCGGTAGCGGTTACGGCTTCTTTAACGGTATCAAAAACCGGCACGCCGTGAATCCACTCGCCGCCTTTGCCGGGCGTTACCCCAGCGACGACGTTGGTGCCGTATTCAATCATTTGCTGAGTGTGGAAGGCCCCTTCACGGCCAGTGATCCCTTGAACAACTAATCTTGTATTTTTGCCAACTAAGATACCCATTTCTTATGCTCCTTTCGCCAGGGCTACTGCTTTTTGAGCGGCGTCGCTCAGGCTGGTGGCGCTGGGGAAATTAGCCTCAGCCAGGATTTTTTGACCTTCTTTCTCATTGGTCCCGACCAAGCGGGCAACCATCGGCACATCGGTAGGTACTTGCTTGAGGGCTTCTAGGATACCCTTGGCCACTTCATCGCAGCGGGTAATCCCACCAAAGATGTTGAACAGAATACTTTTTACGTTGGGGTCTTGGAGAATAATGCGCAGAGCTTTGGCCACTTTTTCAGCATTGGCTCCACCACCAATATCCAGGAAGTTGGCCGGCGATCCACCATAGTGTTGCACGATATCCATGGTAGCCATAGCCAGACCGGCGCCGTTGACCATACAGCCAATTTCGCCATCCAACTTGATGAAGTTCAAACCGGCCAGCCGGGCTTCGCGCTCGGAGGGACTTTCTTCTTGAATATCCCGCATTTCGGCCAAATCGGCGTGGCGGAACAGGCCATTATCATCGAGCACAATCTTGCCGTCAACGGCCAGGAGTTGTTCATCGCCGGTCACAACCAGAGGGTTAATTTCGGCCAAACTGGCATCGGTATCGATAAATGCTTGATATAGACCTTTGATAATTTTGGTGAACTGGCCGACATAATGGCCTTTTAGGCCCAATTCATAGGCCAGATTGGTGGCTTGAAAACTCATCAAGCCAAACACGGGGTCAACTGCCACTCGTTTGATGGCATCGGGGTTTTCCTTGGCCACGATTTCAATTTCAACGCCGCCTTCAGCCGAAGCAATGATCACCGGCTTTTGCTGGGCCCGGTCAATTACCACACCGATGTAGATTTCGTCTCTAATGTCGGCCGTCGGGTCGATCAAAACTTTCTCAACCGTTAACCCTTTGATGTCCATGCCCAGGATCTGCTTGGCTAACTGTTCGGCTTCATTGGCGTCTTTCGCAACTTTGACCCCCCCGGCCTTACCGCGTCCACCAACTAAAACCTGGCTCTTGACGACCACGGAACCGCCAATTCGTTGGGCGATTTCCCTGGCTTCAGCCGACGTGGTAGCCACTTCCCCTTCGGGAATAGGGACGCCATACTTGGCAAAAATCCGCTTTGATTGGTATTCGTGAAGTTTCACGCGTAACCTCCTCGTTCTATGATTTTGTTTATATTTGTTTGATGATAGGTATGCTGCACCAAATTTCACGCATTATACCATAATTCGTAGATTGCACACATTTCCATATAACCCATGAAAATAATCCTAAAAATTGGGTAACAGTACCGAATCGCTATTGTTAAAAAATAGGGGTCATGTTATCTTAGATGAGGTTACTGGTTAAAATCAAAACCGCAAAATTTCTGACCAAACGTTCCAGCAGTTTTTGTTCCTTACCATCTCAAAATCATGGTTAATGAAATGCCTCTTTTTTCGCTCGTTTCATTCATTGTGCTTACTCAACGCCTCTGGCCGGTCATCATCCGCCAGGGAGCTGATATTAGGAGTGGTAACGGAGCATTGCTTAGCTCAGCCATGATTTTGAGGCGCCTCACGCCGGGTAAAGCCCTCACAGGGCTTGTTTGGACCCTTTCTTCCGTAATTTGCACGCAACAAATTTATACAAACTTCATTTTCGACTTGATGATTCGACCTTGGTCGATACGATTGGTTCGCCCTCAGGGATTATTGACCTGATTCTTGAACATGTTTCTATTAAAACCTGGCTAAAATTTGTAGATTTATTTTGCTTGCTGACTATCTTTGAGGAGATACACGATGAAGCATTTCTCAAAAATATCCATTATTAGAATAGCATTTTTTGTAACAATTTTGTTTTTACCGGCCTCGCTGGCCTATGCTCAAGGCAGCCGGATTTATCTGAAGCCGGTCGACTCACCGGCCGAGACGTTGGTGGTTGATGTAATTGCCGAAAATGTCAATGAGCTTTATGGGGCTGAGTTCAAACTTAAGTTCGACCCGGCAGTTTTTTCGGTGCAGGATATCGATCCTGATCGCGATGGGATTCAAATTGAAGCCGGCTCATTTTTACCGGCCAGTCAAGGCTTTATCGTCGTCAATCAAGCCGATGATGTTGATGGCAGCGTCACCTACGCCCTTACGCTGTTAAACCCGGCCCCTCCGGTTAGCGGTACCGGCCCACTGGCGCGGGTAACTTTTAATGTCTTGCAACCGGATGCAGACTCAACTATCCAGGTTGAAAACGCCAAACTGGTATCGTTCAGCCTGCAAACCATTCCCAGCGAACTGGTCCCATTCACGATAGGTGAGGGCCAACCGGCCGCCCCTGACCCTGCCGTTGAGGCGCAAGTGCCGGCTTCCGCTGAACCGGCCGCGGCAGTAGGCAATGACGTTCAAACCGACGTTAATCCGGCGCCGGCCGTTGAAAGCCCAACCCAGGTAGAGGCGGTTGCCCCTGAGCCGGTGGTAACCGTCGATACGGCGACTGTGCCTGAGAGCAACTTTCCTTGGTGGATCGTGGCTGTCGGTATTATTGTATTGGGCTTTCTCAGTTTGGGTGTCTTTGCGGTTATGAGCGGCGCTAACAAACCGCAAGCCGCCTCCCCGACTAGCGGACCTCAGTCCGCCTTAAATATTGACAACCGAACCCCTGCCGCAACAATTGACCAGTCTCAACCCAAGCACGTTCGAGGCCGCCGTCCCAGCGCCTTTAAATAAGTCAGCGGTTAGCTCTTAACTTTCAGCCGTCAGCTTGATCACGACAGGTAACGATGACCATTGACCAGCTCTGTTAACGGTTGCCCGACAAAAAAGCTGAGAGCTAAGAACCACAGGCTGAACGTGGTACACCAGTCAAAGCAGTTAAAGACATGCTTGATAACAAGCTGTTTTCCTTAAAAAAATATCGGCGCGCCAGGAGTTGGCGCCCGTCGACGGAGCCGTCGAGTGAAGTCAACCGCCCCGCAGCGAACCCCATCCGCCGTCATCTAGCGGTAATGGTGGCGCTGATACCGGGCGTCTTAATTTTCTTGCTGCTCGGGATGCTGTTGGCTTTTGAAGAAATTTCATGGGTGGCCGGTCTGCTCTGGTTAACCTTTGGGTTAATCAGTTTATGGACCGGGCTGAGGTTTAGCCGGGTTGGCGGCGGGGCAGCGCTAGCCTATTGGCAAGCCACTGAGACATTCAGCCGGATCGTTCAAGATACCTCTGATCAAGAGCAACTCCTCGATCAAATTACCAACACATTGTTTGAAACCCTCGCGGTCAGCCATTTATCGATATGGCGTTATCGTCTCGACGACAATGTCCTGGCGATGCTGCGCGCGGCGGGGACATGCCCACCGCTTGACTTAACCGAACTACCGTTTGACATTACCCTGGGGCTACCGGACGGGACCCACCCGGTAGTGAGTTTACCGGAGAGTGCTTTACGCCAGGGGCTGCTCAGTTTAGCGATCGAAGATGTCACCCTGCTGGGGTTAGGGGATGAGTTGATCGGCCTAATCGGATTCGGTCAACACCGTTCTACCACCGCCATCGATCCCGCCGCCCGGCGCTGGCTCAATTTAATGGCCGGCCAGTTAGCATTGGTGGTTAAAAATGCCTGCCTGGTGACCGACCTCGAGGAAACGATTACTAAGTTACAGCTTGCCTACCGGCGCACCATCGATGCCGAGGAAGAAGAACGCCGTCACCTGGCCATCGAACTGCACGACGACATCCTCAGCCGCCTGTCCAGCATGTCGATGACCCTCCGCCTCAATCGACGCCGGCTAACCACGCATCCCTTGCAAGTAGAACAAGGCCTGGTCAATCTGGAAGAAGAAGCCCAATACCTCAACCGCCGCCTGCGTGAAATTACGCAAGGCTTGCACCCTTCGGTTTTGACCGACTTGGGGTTAATCGCCGCCTTGCAGGCTTACCTGGACTCGATTGGCAAACAGGTTTTACCTCCCTCCGCGCCGCGAGTCATCACCTTGACCGCTCAAGGGTTCGGCGACCATCGCATTCGCAATCAGAAGCTAGAAACGGACCTGTACTACGTTAGCCGTCAAGCTATTGATAATGCCTTGTTTCACGCTTATGCCGAGCAAATTTTGATCCATTTGCGCTGGGGGCAAACCGCCATCAGCATTACCGTTCAAGATACGGGCTGTGGGCTGCGGGATACGCCAGAGGTGCTTATGGGGCAAACCGGGCATTTGGGGCTGTTGTCGATGAATGAGCGGACTTTGGCCTGGCGAGGGCGCTTAACGTTTGACTCAGAGCCGGGTCAGGGAACAACGATCCATGTGCGGGTCCCGATGGGTCGCTCCAGCCCGGCGCTGGCTCATCTTCAGGCGTTCACCTATCATTTGCAAAAAGCTAAAACCGAAATAGTGTAGCTTTACACCGTTAATTATATCGAGCCAGATGAGGGGCACCCTTTAAGCCATCCCGATAGCCTACTGCCCTGCCTGTAAAAACAGAAGCACGGCCATCACCCGAGGATTACGCGTCGCTTCGGAACTCAACCCCAATTTGGAAAAAATATTGTTGACATGGCTCTCTACCGTGCGCTCGCTGACGCTCAATTTGTTGGCGATACTGACATTGGTGTACCCTTCGGCCATTAAGCCCAGCACCTCTTTTTCCCGTTTGGTTAACTCGTTGAGTTGGGCGTAGGGCGCGGCCGAGGCCAGTTGCAGCAGTTCATCTTGAATTTCAGGCGCTAACATGGCGCCTCCCTCAGCCACCACTTCGATGGCCCGGATCAGTTCCACGGGTTCGTTCAAGGTGTGTTTGAGCAGATAGGCTTTGCCGGAGGTACCGTTGCGCAGAAACACTTCGGCATACTGGCGCTGGGCATGGTGCGAGATCAAAATTAGCCCCACCTCCGGCAGCATCGCTCGAATCTGCTTGGCGGCTTCGATGCCGTTGAGTTTCGGCATCTGGATATCCAGCAGCATCACGTCAGGCTTGAGTTCCCGAGCCGCGGCCACCGCGGCCTGACCGTCGGCTACCGCCTCCACCAGTTCAGTACCCGGTGCTTCTTCAATCACCCGGCAGTAAATATCCCGCCAGATCGTTTGGTCTTCAGCGATGAGGACACGAATCGCACTCATTTTAAAACCTTTTCTCTGGAAATAGTAAATAGTTGGCTAGTTGGTTAGTTAGTTAGTTGGTTGGTTGGTTGGTTGGTCGATTGTAAGCTTCAATAACAGTTCCATGTTATGCTAACACAACCGGTTCGTCAACGAGAATTTTGGGCTAGTTGGGGCAGGTCGTTTGACTAAAACTGAAAATAGATAAATGGAACCTCGCTGGTGACTCCCAAATTTAGGATCGACAGCGTTAGGAAGAGATAGGTGGCCCAGCGCAGCCACACCGAACGCCGGTAGATATCCGGCCTCTGCCAGCCTTGAATCTGGGCCAATTGCACCGCCAGCAGCAGCCCAATCAACCCCAAGGCCAGGCTCATCTGTTGGGTGGGATCGGGGACGGCTGCCAGCCAGGGGGCGTTGATCTCGGCCGGGTTGGTGAGTTGGAATAAACGCATCAGCAGCACTGCCGCCTCCTCCACCGAATTCGCTCTAAAAAAGAGCCAGGTCAGACAGATGAGAGCAAAGGTAAAAAACCGGCTGCCGGCGGTCACCAGCCCTGGCCACCGATTCAGCCCCAGCCGCTTGGCCAAGGTGGTTCTGGCTCGCTGAGTAGCCACCTCCGCAATAACGTACAACCCGTGCAGCCCGCCCCAGATCACGAAGGTCCAACTGGCTCCGTGCCATAACCCGCTCACCAAAAACACGATGAACAAATTGACGTACCACCGCCCCACAGCGACCCGATTGCCGCCCAATGGAATATAGAGATAATCTCGAAACCAGGTAGACAGCGAGATATGCCAGCGTCGCCAAAAATCGACCGGCGACGTGGCGAAGTAAGGCTGCTTGAAATTCTGCATCAGGTTAAAGCCCATCATCCGGGCCAGCCCCAGCGCAATATCGGTGTAGCCGGAAAAGTCACAGTAGATTTGAAAAGCGAAGAAAAAGGTAGCCACCAAAATCGGCCAGCCGGCATAAGTCGTGGGCTGATTGTAAACCGCATCGACATACAGCCCCAACCGATCGGCGATGACGACCTTCTTGAACAGCCCCCACAGCACCAATTGCAGGCCGCCGGTTAACCGAGCCGCGTCCAACTCGAACCGCTGCCGGAATTGAGGCAGCATGTGCGCCGCGCGCTCAATCGGCCCGGCCACCAACTGCGGGAAAAAGGCAATGAACAGGGCAAAGTAACCCAGATGCCGCTCCGGCTCAAGCCGGCCGCGATAGACATCGATGCTGTAGCCGATGATTTGAAACGTGTAAAAGGAAATACCCACCGGCAGCAGCACCTCGAACAGTGGGTTGTCATAAAAGATATTGGCTTGCGCCAGGACGGCCCGCAGCGAATCGCTAAAAAAGTTGAAATATTTAAAGACCAGCAAAATCGCCAGATTTGACAGTACGCTGATCAGTAGCAGGGTCAGTCGCACCGATCGGCGCTCGGTTCGGGCCATTTGTAGAGCCGCCCCATAGGCTATGAGCGTGGCTGCCACAAGCAGCAGCACATACTCCGCCTTCCAGGCCGCGTAAAAATAGTAACTGGCGGCCAACAGCAGCACCCAACGATAGCGATCCGGGCAGGCCAGGTACAGCCCCATGACCAGGGGGAAAAAGAGGAGGAATTCCAGGGAGTTAAATAACATCTTGGTTCTACTGACCGGCCAAGCTGCCGCAGCTTGATTTAGGCGAACCGCCTTCGGCCAGCGTTTTCATCCAGCTAATGGTGTCGCGAAAACTTTCAATCCGCGTTTGTGCGTGGTCGATGGCCGGATAGGTTAGATAGGTGACCCGACTGCCCCGGCGGCATAGTTCGGTGACAAACGCTTCCTGGCTGGGCGGGGTAACGACCATATCGGCCGTGCCTTGCAAGATCAGCACCGGTACAGCCATTCCGGTCCCGGCCAGACCGGCCGCATTGGTATCGAGCGCCCGTTTG
>JAGRCC010000201.1 GCA_020433785.1 Anaerolineae bacterium | reverse complement strand
GGCGGCACCGGATTGGGGCTGGCCATTGTCCACAATATTGTGACCGATGCCTTGAAAGGTAAAATTACGGTTGAGTCTGAACTCAACGCCGGGACGATATTTACGGTCGTCTTTCCCCAAATTGTGCCCCACGGTTGGGACAAAGAGGGTGTGTAAAGGAAAATACTTTTAGCTGTGATATGGCTGAAATTTCCGGATTAAAACTTGGCTGGAAAGATTATAAGGAGACACCCTTATCATGACCTCTTTGCGTGATTGGTATTCTGTCCATTTTGATGCCAACGCGATCACGTTGCGCGTTCATCCACCGAACGAAGCGGCCTGGGAAGAAACGCTTCAATGGAAGCACATTAGCCGGGTTTGCTTCAAAGCCGCAGACTGGTTCGAGTCTGATGAACTCTATATTTTCACTGACCAACGACCAGAAAGTTATGTTATCCCCATAGAAGCCGACGGGGGGCAGGCCTTGTGGGGCGAAATTCTGGATCGAAAATTATTCGATGCCGAGATGGCCATCGAAGCTTCGATGGCAACGAACGAGCTGTTTTGTTCTCCTCCGATAAGCGGATAATAGAGAATGACCCTCAAATTGAACGCTGGATTTTGCTGCGAGTTGTTTTTACCCAAACCGGCGATACTGCGCCGGCGGAATACCGATCTCCCGTTTGAAGGCCTTGCGAAAAGCGACTTCTGAGTCATAACCGAGTTGCTCGGCGATGGTTTCCATACTAACCTCTTTCTTAAGCAGACGCGTCGCTTTGAGCATACGCCAGCGAGTGAGATAGGTCATGGGAGGCTCACCCACCAGTTCGGTAAAACGCGCTGAGAAAGCCGAGCGGGACAGCGCCACTTCCTCGGCCAAATCCTTGACCGTCCATTTATGGGCGGGTGACTGATGAATCAAGCCTAAAGCCTCGCTGATGGGCTGATCGCGCAGTGCTCCAACCCACCCCACCGCCGCATTTGTTTGTTGCGTCATCCAGAGACGGATGATTTGAATGAAGAGCAATTCGGTTAGACGATTCTGCATAACCTCGGCGCCGGGCTGCTGCGACGCCGCCTCACGGGCGAGCAATCGCACGATGTCGGCGAAGCCTTGCTCGACCCGCCCTTCTGTCCCGCGAATATGGATGAGCTGGGGTAGAGTGTGGAGCAACGGAAAATGGTGGGGATACTCGAAATGAAAAGCCCCACACAGCAGCAGCGGCTTCGGCCCCTCGCCTTCACGGTTGACAACCTGAATACCGCGCTGCGGGTTATAATCCAAATGCACCAGGCGCGTTAGCGGCGACGTAGCGTCGTCGTAGAGCGAATGCGCGTGACCGGCCGGGAACAGCAAAACATCGCCATCCTCAACCCGTATTGCCTCGGCCTCACCCTCAACCTGCAAATAAGCATCCCCATAATGAAGCACATGGAACATACTATCCTTAGCGGCTGCAAAATCATAGCGCCAGGGCGGGGCCAGCTCCCGGCGCGAAGACAGCCAGCCTTTTAATTCCAGCGTATTGAGTACATCGGTCAAAACATCCATAGTTAGCTCCCATCTGGACGATCAGACATATATTGGGGATAGTATGGCATAGATCAATACAAAGAACAAATGTATACTATGGGTATTAGAACGGATGTACCAGTGAGACAACAAAAACAATCAAGATATTCAATAAGTTAGATAACTCAAGTTGCTACCCGTCCAGACCTTTAGGGTTTTTGGCCCTGATTTTGACAAGAATTGGCCTTAAATAGCCAAATTTAGGTCGGGATAAGGCCCTTTCGGAAACCCTAAAGGTCTTTTCCCGCAAGGTGGCAACTTGGGTTAGATAATGAAAATTTATGGGAGCGACAAAGCTTGCTTTGTCATCAACGTTGGGATCAAAGTGAACTTTGATGCTCCAAGGCTGTATTTTCAGAGAAGTCAGATAGTCCCGATTGAGACGCCAACGACAATGAACATATCTGACTCCGCCTACCGATATCTGACGACTATATTTTCAAGGAAATAAAGGAGAAAATTCGTGCATATGCAAGTTAAAGATTCAGTATGTTTTGTTAGCGGCTCAAACCGGGGCATAGGGAGAGCCATTGTTGAGGCGTTGATCCAAAAAGGCGCAGCTAAAGTGTATGCCTCGGCTCGAAACCCCACGGCCTTAAAAGCGTTGGTCGATGAATCAAATGGAAAAGTCGTGGCCTTGCAGTTGGACGTAACCAATGAAGAGCAAATTCAGGCGGCCGCACGAATAACGTCAGACACCCAAATTCTTTTCAATAACGCCGGTATTGCCATTTACACCGGGGTCATTTCCGCTCCCGACTCAGAATCGGCTCGGGCTCAAATGGAAGTCAATTACTTCGGATTGATGAATATGACGCGGGCCTTCGCCCCCGTTTTGCGAAACAACGGAGGCGGGGTCTTGGTTAACATTTCCTCGATTGCGGGTCTGGTCGGTATTCCGGCTATGGGTACTTATGGAGCAACCAAAGCGGCTATCCATTCATTAACGCAAAGTATCCGTGGTGAGTTAAGTACTCACGGCACCCAGGTTATAGGCGTTTATCCTGGCCCCGTTAAAACGGATATGACCGCCGGGCTTCCCTTCGACATGGCAACACCACAACAAGTCGCCCAGCAGATTCTTAACGGCATCGAGACCGGAGCAGAAGAAGTTTATCCCGATAAAATGGCCCTGGATTTTGTCGAAAAGCTAAAAAGCGACGCCAAAGGACTTGAAAAAGCGTGGGCCGGAGTGCTGCCCCAGCCGGTAGAGGCCTGACACAGGTGACAGTCACTTAACGGGAGAATATCCATATCTACGGCAACAAAAGTGACTGTCACCTTAATTCCGATAAAGTCTAATAAATTCTAACGCTATCTATTCAGCACGCGATGCTTGAGCCATAGACAGAATTAACAAGATTCACCTTAATTATGACAAACAAAATCGTAATAATCCTGTAAATTCTGTCTGATTTTTCTTTACCACGGTTTAATGCAGAGCTACCAGCCTCAGCCTTCTTTGCACCAGGTACTCAATAGTTACACCTAACCTATATCATCAAAAAACAGGAGAAAACAATGACAGACAAAAATTACACAACAAGCTTTTTAGTCGATCAAAGCCCCGAAGAAGCCTTCGCCGCTATCAACAACGTTCGCAGCTGGTGGTCAGAAGAAATTGAAGGCAGCACCGCCGAACTTGGTCAATTTAACTACCACTACCAGGACGTCCACCGCTGCACCATCGAAGTCACCGAACTTGTGCCCGCCAAAAAAGTCGCCTGGCACATTGTCGACAACTACTTTAGCTTCGTCCAAGACAAAAGCGAGTGGACAGACACCGACATCGTCTTCGACATCGAGCAGAAAGGCGACCAAACCGAAGTGCGCTTCACCCACATCGGCCTCGTCCCCGCCTATGAATGTTACGATGTCTGCTCGGACGCCTGGGGCACCTACATCAACGGCAGCCTGCGTAACCTGATTACCACGGGTAAAGGCCAGCCCAACCAAAACGAGGAAATTTCAGAAAAACACGGCATAGAACACGACTAGATACAGAAGTAATTTGTAATTGGTAAATGGTAATGAGCAGTTGAATAACCAATTACTATTTACCAATGACCTTAGTTCAAATTTGGAGAAAAAAATGAGCGATCAAAACTACACCACTGCCTTTTTGGTAGACCAAACCCCTGAAGAAACTTTCGCGGCCATTAACAACGTCCGAGACTGGTGGTCGGGGGAAATCGAGGGTGACACCGACAGACTTGGCGGCGAGTTCACGTACCAGTCCGGCGATTTGCACCGCAGTACCCAGAAGATTACCGAATGGATACCGGGTGAGAAAATCGTCTGGCATGTCTTGGACAGCCAAATTAACTTCGTCCAAGATAAGACTGAGTGGACCGGCACCGATATTGTCTTTGAGATGACCAAGCAGGACGACCAGACCGAACTCCGCTTCACGCACATCGGCCTGGCTCCCGTCCTGGCCTGCTATGGTGACTGTTCAGACGCCTGGGGCTTTTATATCAACGATAGTCTGCGGCGCTTGATTACAACCGGGATAGGGCAGTCCGACCAGCCGGCATAAGTTGAGGCGAAAGCCCCGGACAAGTGAATAATTTCTCTCATAGAGTTTAGAGCCGTCTTGCGCAAGACGGCTCTTGCATTGGCCTCAGCGATGCGAGAAGCCGTGTTCGCTCCAACGTTAAAACGCACCCTAAAATTAGCCCATCATTGCGATTCCCTTGGCGGGAAGATATAATATTGGGTACCCTATACGCCAGGACATACCTGATAATGCTATACTGAAAACAGAATGAAAACGAAACTTTCGGGCCGGTCATTCCCGCATGCTTCCCCGCCTACGCGAGGACAAGCTTAGCGGGAATCTATCTTTGTAGCCCTTGATGGATGCCCGATAAAGACATTCGGGCATGACCGGCAATTTATGCAAAAGTTCTGCTTTCAAACTAATCTCAGTATAGAATTTTTCAGCCAGGTTTTATAATTGTCTGCGTAAACCAAAATCATACAACGGAGATAACCATGAGCGAATACATCCCAAGCCCAATGGACTGGGTAGCCAAGCAAGTTGAACTGTATGAAGGCAGCGGCGGCACCGAAGGATTGACCTTGCGGGATACCGGCCTGCCGGTCATCATTGTGACCAACCGGGGGCGGAAGACCGGAGCCATCCGCAAGACCCCGGTAATGCGGGTCGTCGACGGCCGGAACTATATCCTCGTCGCCTCAAAGGGCGGTATGCCCGAGCATCCGGTGTGGTATTACAATTTGAAGGCCGAGCCGAATGTGGAAATCCGCGACAAGACCGAACTCTACCAGATGCGGGTGCGCGAGGTCGTCGATCCGGCTGAGCGACAGCGGCTGTGGGCCATCGCGGTCGAGGCCTTTCCGCCTTATCAAGTATACCAGAACAAAACCGACCGCGTCATCCCTATCTTCGTCGCCGAACCCGTCGAATCATAGACCCTATCGCTGTCCAATCGAACTTAACGCCGCGCCTTTATTTCGAAGGAAAGCCCCATGACGAACGTGCTTCAACTCGACGCGATTGCCCGGCTGCCGATGGCGGGCGATAATGTGGCCATCGCCACTCGACGGCTGGAGGCCGGCACGCCCATCGCCGCCGGCGATCATCGATTTATCCTCGATTATACGGTTTTGGAAGGGCATCGCTTTGCCGTGCAGCCCATCGCCGCAGGAGAGGCCCTGTTGTCGTGGCACTTACCCTTCGGCGTCGCCCTGCGAGCAATTGAGCCGGGTGCTTACGTTTGCAACACGGGTATGCTGGACGCGCTGCGAATCCGTCGTCTGGACTTTGCCCTACCCGCCCATCCCAACTTTGCCGATCGCATTCCACCGTACCGGCTCGATGAGTTGAGCTTCCACGCCGCCGAGCCGGTTCCCCGCTATGATCACCGCCGCACCTTTATGGGCTATCGCCGCAGCCCGAGCCGGGGTGTGGGCACTCGCAATACGATTGTCCTGCTGGGCACCACGTCCCGCACCGGCGGCTATGTGCAGCAGTTGGCTCACCGGCTGCAACCGATAGCCGCCGGCTACCCCAACATTGACGGCATTGTCCCGGTGGCCCACACCGAGGGCGGGGTGGAGCGCCCCAACAATCTCGAACTGCTGCTGCGCACTTTGGCCGGGTTTATGGTCCATCCCAATGTGGGGGCGGTGCTGGCCGTCGATTACGGGCTGGAGCCGGTGACCAACCGCATGCTGCGAGATTATTTAGCCGCCCATCATTACCCCCTGGACGACGTGCCGCATCATTTTCTATCGTTGATCGGCGGCTTCCAGGCCGATCTGAACCGGGGCGAAGCCATTGTCAAGGGCTGGCTGGACCGCGTTAACCGCGTGGCGCGCACTGAAGAGTCGGTGGCGCATCTGAAAATTGCCTTGCAGTGCGGCGGCTCTGATGCCTTCTCCGGGATTTCCGGCAATCCGCTGGCCGCCTGGGTCGCCGCAGAGGTGATTCGCTACGGCGGCGCGGCCAACCTGGCCGAGACCGACGAATTGATCGGCGCCGAGTCGTACGTGCTGCAAAAGGTGAAGGATGTGGCGACGGCTCGTAAGTTTCTGGGGATGGTGGCGCGCTTTAAAGAGCGGGTGGCCTGGCACGGCTCCAGCGCCGAGGGTAATCCGTCCGGCGGCAACAAATTCCGGGGGCTGTATAATATTACGCTTAAATCCATCGGCGCGGCCATGAAGCGCCCCCCCGAGGTGCGGCTGGATGAGGTGATCGAATACGGGGAACGGATGCGCCAACCGGGCTTCTATTTTATGGACAGCCCCGGCAATGATCTGGAAAGCGTCGCCGGTCAGGTGGCCGCCGGCTGCAACCTGATCTTCTTTATCACCGGCAATGGGTCGATTACCAACTTTCCCTTTGTGCCCACCCTCAAAATTGTGACCACCAGCCGGCGCTATCAGCTTCTTTCGCGAGAGATGGATGTCAATGCCGGGCTGTATCTGGACGGCAGGCCGATGGCCGAGTTGGGCCGGCAGATGTTTGACCTGACCCTGACCGTGGCGTCGGGATCGCGCAGCGTGGGCGAGCAGGCCGGCCATTCCCAGGTGCAAATCTGGCGCGACTGGTGGCAAACCGATGCCAGCCAGCTTGACCGGCTGCTGGCGGCCGAGCCGCCCGGCGGAGCCAGTATCCCGATTAAACTAGATCGCAGCGCGCCAGCCCCCCAGCGGCAGTTTCCCATGTTTCGGACCGATGCCAGCTACACGACCGACCAGGTGGGGTTGATTCTACCTACCAGCCTCTGCGCCGGCCAGATTGCCCGAATGACGGCCGACCGGCTGAACCAAAAAGGGCTGGGTCGCGAGCAGCAGCTTTCTCGCTTTGTCTCGCTGGTGCATACCGAGGGCTGCGGCAATTCCGGCGGTTCAGCCGAGGCGCTTTATATCCGCACCTTATTGGGATACTTGACCCACCCTCTGGTTAAACATGGTTTGCTGCTGGAACACGGCTGCGAGAAAACCCACAACGACTTCATGCGGCAGCAACTCGAACAGATAGGGCTTGACCCGCGGCGCTTTGGCTGGGCCAGCGTCCAGTTGGATGGCGGCATCGACCGGGTTATGCACAAAATCGAGGCGTGGTTTACGGCGGAAATAGCCGCTAGCGACGTCGCCGGTCGGGAAACGGCCGGGCTGGAGGCGCTGCGGCTGGGCCTGGTCAGCGCCGGCCCGATTTCCGCAACGGCGGCACACAGCCTGGCCCGACTCACTCAAGCGATTGTGGGGGCGGGCGGCACTGTGGTTGTGCCGGAGAAAGGCGGCTTGCTAATCAACGACAGCTATCTAGACTCGCTTATGAACCAGCCGCCCCTGACGCCCTCACTGAGCTACGGCCAGCGGCCGGCCACTCCCGGATTTCATTTGATGGAAACACCCTCGACGCATTGGGTCGAAAGCCTAACCGGCCTGGGAGCCACCGGGGTAGAGGTCATCGTGGCCTATGTGGGCGAACATCCGTTGCAAAGCCATCCTTTAATTCCAGTCTTACAAATTACTGCCGAGGCCGCAGTCCAGCAGCGGTTCGGCGATGATATGGACCTATGGCTAACCGGGGACAGCAATTTGTGGGCGGAGCATATCTTGGATCACATAATTGCGCTTATCACCCATCGAGCCACGCCGAAGCTGTACCGCCAGGGCAATATTGACTTTCAGATTACGCGCGGGCTGCTGGGTATATCGTTGTAGTCAGTAGATCGGGTTTCGTTCCTCAACCTAACGGCCAGACCATGGGCATAAAACAAAAACAGCCTCAGGCATCGTCGCCTGGGGCTGTTTTTGGGTAGGATTCCGTTTAGAAACCAGCGATTTAAGGTTTCATGCCCTGGATCGGACCGAAAACAGGCGCGGGTTTTGACCAAAATCAGGTAAGGGTAAGCATGTTAGGAATGGAAATCAAATTACTCAAGTTGACACTCATCAGCCCTGTCAGGTTTTGGCGATACGTTGCAGAGAAAAATCAGGGCCATTCGGACCATTTAGCCGGGTTAAGGCTCGTTTGAAAACCTGACCGGTCTTAACCAATGACCTACCGACCCCGATGCCCCGATGCCCGAATTCCGACTTGCGCCGTCTGCCGCCCTATTGAGAAACGCTACGGTTTGTGTGATAATAGTTGAGAAGTGTTGGAAGATTTAGATTTGAGGCATAATTAATCGGTTGGGTAAGTTGATCTAATCCTTGTTAAGTCCTTGGTGACATCGATGA
>JAGRCC010000200.1:7634-15069 GCA_020433785.1 Anaerolineae bacterium | reverse complement strand
GGTTCTTCTTTTTGCAAGAAAGCCAAAACCGCCCAGGCGTCAAGCACCAGCCGAGGGGTCATTAAGTAGCTCCTGTTGGTGTTCCTCTTCCTGACTGCTTAAGAAATCGGTGCCAGAAAATTTTCCGTACAAGGCTTCAATTGAGGAAGCCACTATCGGCTCTAATAAAATATTACCTTCGCTCAGTCGGATATTGAACTGCGCTCCAGGCTGCAAGTTTAAGGCTTGTCTGACTGCTTTAGGTATAACAATTTGTCCATTAGATGACAGTTTCGTCAACAATTTTACACCTACTTTCTGCTGAACTTATCCAAGCATCATATTGAGCTTTTAGTTGAATTGTAAGAAAATGGAATGAACCTGTCAAAACGATTGTCGATTTTGGGTTACCGTTTAGCCGAAAGATAAAATACCAAGTCTCAATATGGGCAACAAGGAGAAAACATGGCTATCGAACACAGACGATTAGGCCAGCACGGTGTCCTGGTTAGCAATTTATGCCTGGGCACGATGAACTTCGGCTGGCACACCTCCGAGGAGGACAGCTACAAAATTATGGACCGGGCGCTGGAGTTGGGCATCAACTTCTTTGATACGGCCGACGTTTACGGCTGGGCTATCGAGCAAGGCGCGACAGAAGAGATCATCGGCCGCTGGTTGGCCCAGGGCGGCGGCCGGCGCGATGCCGTGGTGTTGGCGACCAAAGTCTTTAACCCCGTTACCCGTAAAGCTAACAAACCGGAACCGAACAGCGACGGGCGCAGTTTGTCGGCGATGAAAATCAAAAAGCACTGCGAGGGCAGCCTGAAACGGCTCCAAACCGATTGGATCGATCTGTACCAAATGCACCACGTTGATCGCGCTTGTCCTTGGGATGAAACCTGGCAGGGCTTCGATAGCCTGGTTAAGCAGGGGAAAGTGGTGTATGTCGGTTCCAGTAACTTCGCCGGCTGGGACATCGCTACGGCCTGCCAGGAAGCCTCTAAGCGCGGTCTGATGGGCTTAGTCAGCGAACAGAGCATTTATCACCTCGACAACCGTATGGTCGAACTGGAAGTCATTCCGGCCTGTCGCCACTACGGCTTGGGTCTCATCCCCTGGAGCCCGCTGGGCGGTGGCTTGCTGGGCGGCGTGTTAGAAAAGATGGCCAGCGGCCGGCGCACCAATGACGATTTTCGGAAGCAAGTCGAGGAAAAACGGGACAAGCTCGAAAAGTACGAAGCGCTGTGCAAAGACATCGGCGAGCCGCCCGGTGAAGTGGCGCTGGCCTGGCTGCTGCACAACCCCGTCGTCGCCGCGCCGATCATCGGCCCGCGCACGATGGAGCAGTTGGAGAGCGCCGTTCGCGCTACCGAAATTACCTTGGATGACGAGATTTTGGGCAAACTCGACGAAATCTTCCCCGGTCCCGGCGGCGAAGCGCCCAAGGCGTATGCCTGGTAAAATAATATCGCTATGTCATTTCGAGCGACAAGCGAGAAATCCCCCAGAACGTTGTTTGCAATCGGACGTCGTAGGGATTTCTCGCTCCTATCGTCGCTCGAAATGACAAGAACTGCGTAACTTCTAAACAAATTGTGAATATTTAATGGTGAATGATGACATTTTTTCCATTCATCATTCATCATTTTTAAGGCGCCATTATGCACGAAAACGATCTTAAACTTATACGAATGTCGATTGACATCGCCCAACGCGCCCGAGACAATGGCAATCACCCCTTTGGCTCGCTGCTGGTCGATGAGGCCGGCCAGGTGCTGCTGGAAGCGGAGAATACCGTAACCACCGACCGCGACTGCACCGGCCACGCCGAGACTAACCTGATGCGGCTGGCATCGCAAAAATACGACCGGGAGTTTCTGGCCCAATGCACCCTGTACACCAGCACCGAACCCTGTCCGATGTGTTCCGGGGCGATTTTTTGGGGCAATGTTCGGCGGGTGGTCTTTGGCCTCAGTCAGGCCAGACTGTACGCGATGATCGATGAGGCTGACGAGGAGGTCTTTTTGCTCCCGTGCCGCACCGTCTTTCAAGCCGGGCAAAAACCCATCGAAGTGGTGGGGCCGGTGCTGGAGGACGAAGCCGCAACGGTTCACGAGGGGTTTTGGCCATCGACGACCTCAGCCTAATCCCCGGCCTAAAACAAGTTATCGTGGTCAACAATGCCCTAAAACTACCTAAGGGCAAATTAGCCGCGCAAGTCGCTCATGCCGCCGTAGCGGCCTTTCTAGAGGCCGGAGAAGCGACCCGGCAGCAGTGGTTGGCCGAAGGTATGCCCAAAATCGTCCTAAAAGCGGACAGCGACCAAGAACTGCTGGCGCTCCAGGCGCTGGCGCAAGCGCAATCGATCCCGGCCTACCTGGTGACCGATGCCGGCAAGACGGTATTACCCGAAGGCACGATGACCTGTCTGGGCTTGGGTCCGGCCGGCGAAGCTGTGCTCGATGAGTTAACGGGGGGCTTAAAGCTATTGTAGACGCGCTTGAGCCGGCGTCCTATCGACCGGTCGATCGCTAGGCCGATCAGGCCATCCGCCGCCGCCGGCCATATCATTCACCGGTGAATCGTTCGACCCGCTACGGCGGACCGTTCGAATCACCTATGCTCTATTCGACCCGATACAGCGGACCCTCCTATCGGCTGGTTAAGGAATGAGAATTAATTAACCCGCTTTGTATCCCCACGGGACAAATCAGCGATTTGTCCCACTGTAGGTTCTGTCGCCCGCCGCTTTAAGACCGTTTCCAAAAAAGCCGCCATTGCTTTGGTCTCGATCGCGTCTTTGCGCCGAATGAACATCGTCGGTACCTGGCCAAAAGTGGCGGGAATGGGATGCATTCTGAGCCCATCGGCATAATTTAGCTGCGTGACGACCGAGCGGGGAAACAGCGTAAGGCCCATTCCGGCGGTGACGCAGCCCAGAATGGCCTCTAACGAGCCGAATTCCATAATTTTGTATGGCAGCATCCCGTTGGCCCGCAGCAGGTGTTCCAATTGGGCGCGATAGGTGCAGCCCTGGCGAAAAACCAGCAAAGTCAGCCGGTCGAGCGCTTCAATCGACTCGATGTTCGGCTCGGTGACAAAGACCAGTTCTTCGTCAAAAACCGGCGTTTGGTCGATCTCGGCGTGTTCGACTGAGCCGGCCACGAAAGCGCCCTCAACCTTGTACTCAAGCACCGCGAACTGTAACTCCTCGCTGGTGCCGGTTCTGAGCGTCAGATCAACTTTGGGGTAAGCCTGGTGATAGCGGGTCAAAATCGACGGCAAGCGCACGGCAGCGGTCGACTCCAGCGAGCCGATGGCTAGTTTGCCTTTAACCTCTCCATTGTCCTGAACGGCCTTTTCAGCTTCCTCGATCAATTGCAAGATGCGCGTCGCATAGTCTAACAGCGTATGTCCCGCCGGAGTCAGGGCCATGCCCCGGGTTTTGCGGTAGAACAGCGGGCTGTCCAACTCGTCCTCCAACTGTTTAACCCGTGCTGTGATGTTCGATTGAACGTAATCCAGCTTGCAAGCCGCTTTGGAAACACTCCCTTCTTCAGCGACGGCTTTAAATATTCGCAAAACGTTAATATCCACGTGACCTCTCTGCTATCATCAAAAATGAAGGTTCTCATCATTTCTATTTGTTTGAAATGATATTCTATGTGTGTTATGCTCGTTAGCAAAACGAGGGAGGATGAAGAGCATGTGGTATCAGACAATATTAACGAAAATGGTAGGCAGCACCTACCCAATCATTCAAGCGCCGATGGCCGGCGGACCATCGACGCCGGAGTTGGTAGCGGCGGTTTCAAACGGCGGTGGCCTTGGCTCGTTGGGTGCGGGCTATATGACGCCGGCGCAGATGCAGACGGCAATTCGGGCGGTTCGCTCGCTGACGCATCGGCCGTTTGCAGTGAACGTCTTTGTGCTCGAGCCGGTCACGGCTACCCCGGCCCAGGTTGACGCCAGCCGCCGCTATATGCAACCTTATCGCGACGCATTAGGGGTGGCTGCGCCGGATAATGACCCTCATTTTACTCCCCAACTCGATGAGCTGATGGCGATTATTCTTGAAGAGCGCGTGCCGGTGGTGAGTTTTACCTTTGGCGTGCCACCGGCAAAATGGGTGCAAGCGTTAAAGGCTGCCGGGGTGCCGGTCATCGGGACGGCGACCTCGGTGGCGGAGGGGCTGGCGATGGCCCAAGCCGGCGCCGATGCGGTGGTTGGCCAGGGGGCTGAGGCCGGGGCGCATCGCGGCGGGTTCGCCCATTTGCCGGAGGTTGAGGCGGTCGGAACTATCGCGCTCATTCCACAGTTGGTTGACCACCTGAGCGTGCCGGTTATCGCCGCGGGCGGCATTATGGATGGTCGCGGTCTGGCGGCGGCGTTGGCGCTGGGGGCGGCGGGTGTTCAAATGGGGACGGCGTTTCTGACTTGCCCGGAAAGCGGGGCGCATCCGCTCCATAAAGCGGCGCTGCGCGACAGCATCGATACCAGCACGACCGTTACCCGCGCTTTCTCCGGCAAGGCCGCCCGAGGGATTACGAACCAATTTATTTTGGAAATGATCCCGCATCAGGCTGAACTGCCGCCCTATCCGGTGCAAAATAGCCTGACCGGGTCGATCCGGCGGGCCGCGGCGCAACAGGAACGCCCGGAGTTTATGTCGCTGTGGGCCGGGCAGGGAGCGCCGTTGGGGCAAAGTAAACCGGCGGCTGAGTTGGTTGAAGATATCGTGTCGGAGGCCACTTCTATTATGGGCCGAATACGATAGCAACGATTTATTGTTTGGGGGGGAGCTGTCGCACCGCAGCACATTCGGCGGCCAGAACGCCGGTGGTGACGTGCGGCGGTGGCCCCCAGCCGGAGATGGTCGCATCAGTCAATAGCGGATAAGCGGTGCTGATACCGCCCACGTCCGGCGTTGCTGCGCCGCAGACAACCTGTTGGATGCCGGTTGCACGAATAGCGTACGAACACATCCAGCAAGGTTCGGCGGTGGTGTAGAGGATACAGTCGCTTAAATCCAGCGTGTTGAGGATTTGGCAGGCCCGTCGAATGGCAATCAACTCGGCGTGACCGGCCGGGTCGGGTTGAGCCGGCAGCGTTTCGCCCGCCTCGGCCACGATGGTTTCGTCTTTGACGATGACTGAGCCAACGCCCAGATTTCCGGCCTTCACCGCAGACCGGGCTACCTCTAAGCAGCGTTGCATATAATGCTCGTGTTTTGATTGTTTGGTCTGAGGCATCGTTTATTTTCCTGCGGAACAAGCTCGATGACTTAAGTTTAGTCAAACAGCAGAAACAGCGCTGTTATGGCCAGCAGGGCGACAATGATCCGGTCGAAAAGGACTTTGTTGACTTTGGTTGCCAATAGTTTTCCGATCCAGACGCTGAGCGGCAGCAGGGGCAACAGCCAGGCCACTTGCCACAGTTGGTTGAAATCAAAGAGGCCGAGGAAATAGTAGGACGGCACTTTGAGCCAGTTCAGGACGGCGAAAAAGAGGGCCGAGGTGGCGACAAAGACGCGGGGCGTGATATCCTGCATCAGCAGGTAGATGGCAATCGGCGGGCCGCCGGTGTGGGCTAGCGTCGAACTGATGCCACCGACGGCTCCGGCCACAAATCCGTGCCAACTGCGCGGGGTGTAGTTGCCTTGCATAATGCGCTGCTCCAGCAGCTTATAAACCACAAACAACAGCACGACTACGCCAATCCCTCGCTTCAGCATCTCCGGCGAGATGCCGGCAATGAAAAACGAGGCAATCACCATGCCCACAATCGCCCCCGGAATAAGCAGCACAACCAGTTTCGTATCCCAATGCCCCCAGTGGGAGTAGACCGCAAATATATCGGCGATGATCAGGATCGGCAGCAGCAGCCCGATGACTTGATCGGCGGGCATGACCAGGCTCATCAACGGGGTGGCTAACACGCCTAAGGTGCCGCCCAACCCGCCCTTACCCAAACCAATGATAAAGATGACCACGGCGGTCATAATGAAGAAGGTGGTCAAGTTAGCTCGTTCCGGTCAGCTTAAGATCGCCGGTTAGGAAACGGCGCGCGGTTTCGGCTAAGACAGCGGCACCAAGCGGCAGCGCACTTTCATCGATGTCAAAGTTGTTGGCGTGATGAGCGCGTTCGACGCCGTCCGGCAAGGCTGCGCCCAGTAAAAACATCGCGCCGGGCGCTTCTTGGCACATATAAGCGAAATCCTCCGCGCCCATGCCCATACCTTCCTCAAAAACGTGATCGGCCCCAATAAAATTGCCGGCCACCTGTTTTAACCAGCCGCTGACCGCCGGATCATTCCAGCCGGCGGGGTAGCCGCGCCACACTTTGAACCGGTAATCGCCGCCCAGCGGGCGCACGATAGACAGCGCCCGCTCGACCTCGGCCAATAGAGCCTGGCGGACCTCCTCATCGAAACTGCGCAGCGTACCTTCGATATAAACTTCCGGGGGGATGACATTGCTGGCCGTACCGCCGTGAACCTGGCCCAGACTCATCACCGCCGGCTGCATCGGGTTAATTCGCCGGGCGACGATGCCGTGCAGCGCCGTTAAAACCGGGCTAAGCAGCCACAGCGGATCGACGGTTTCGTGAGGATAGGCCCCATGCCCGCCGGCGCCCACAAGCCACGCTTCAAAACTATCAACTGCGGCCGAACTCCAGCCGCTGGGGGCGCAAATCTGGCCGGTGGGCCGGGTCGATTCGACGTGCAGGGCGATCACGGCATCAACGCCGGCCATCGCGCCGTCTTCTATCATGCGGGGGGCGCCGCTGATGCCCTCGCTGTCGTTGTTCTCTTCAGCCGGTTGGAAAAGAAAGCGGACCGTGCCTTGGAGGCCGTCGGTGGCAAAACTGTCTTTGAGCAAATGAGCCACGCCCAGCAGCATCGCGGTGTGGGCATCGTGGCCGCAGGCGTGCATGACGCCTTGATGAGTGGAGGCGTAGGGCGCGCCGGTCTGTTCTAAAATGGGCAGGGCGTCCATATCGGCCCGGATGGCGATGGTGGGGCCGTGGCCGCTGCTCAGTTCGCCCACAACGCCGGTTTTGCCGACGCCGGTTTTGACGGTGATGCCGCCGATCTCGTGCAGCGTATCGGCCACCAGCTGCGCGGTGCGGATCTCTTGAAAACTTAGTTCAGGGTGGGCATGGATATCGCGGCGCAGGCGGATCATTTCGGCGGATAAGGATTTGGCTTTGTCTAGCATAGGGTTAGTGTGACTCCTGTAAAAGTAAAAAAATTGGAGCGTCAAAGGTTACTTTGACCTGATAGTGGGACAAAGCAAGCTTTGTCGCTCCTCTTGCGGCTCTTTCCGCGGCTTTGGACTTGATAGTGGGACAAAGCAAGCTTTGTCGCTCCTTTTGCGGCTCTTTCTGCGGCTTTGGATTTGGCGATGATTGATAAAAATGACGTGACTACAACTACTCTCTCAATTTGGGG
>JAGRCC010000200.1:0-7623 GCA_020433785.1 Anaerolineae bacterium | reverse complement strand
GCGCGTCGCGCAGGCCATCGCCCATAAAGTTAATGCCCAAGACGGTGAAAGAAATAAACAGGCCGGGGAAGATGACGACCCAGGGGGTAAAGGTCATAAAGTCTTTGCCGTCGTACAGCAGCCGGCCCCAGGTCGGCACATCGGAGGGAAAGCCGAGGCCCAAGAAGGACAGGGCCGATTCGGTGATGATGGCGTTGGCGATGCTGAGGGTAGCCGCCACAATAATCGGGCTAAGTACATTAGGAAAGACGTGTTTGAACAACACCGCATTTTGATTGGTGCCGATGCTGATGGCCGCTTCAACAAACTCTTTCTCTTTAATCGACAGCACCGAACCACGCACGACCCGGGCGGTAGGCATCCAGTTGAGAATGCCGATAACAAATACAATTAGCAGGAAAATACCGGTTTCCGGGCCAAACGTCGCCCGTAAGCTGTCGCGGAAGAGTAGGATAATGACCAGCAGCAGGGGCAGCAGCGGTAAGGCCAGCATCATATCGGTAAAGCGCATTAACGGCCCATCGAGCTTAGGGTAGTAGCCCGACATCGCCCCCACCAGCGAGCCGACGAACATCGAGATGAGCATGGCCACAATACCGACGGCAATTGAGATGCGCCCGCCGAACAGATTGCGGGCCAGACCATCGCGGCCCAGATTATCGGTGCCAAAGGGATGCTGCAGGCTGGGAGCCTGGTTGGCCACCGAAAAATCAATATACTCCGGGTCTTTGGTATAAACTAGGGGACCAATCAAAACACTAATCACAATAAAACTAATAACAAATAGGCCAAACATGGCCAGTTTGTGCTTGCGAAATTGAATCCAGACATCACCCCACAGTGAGCGTTGTTTCTTTTCGACTACGGGTAAGGCTATTGCTTCGGATTGGACAGTCATAAACATCCCCTTTTGTGTGTGATTGACAGGCCCACTTTAACTGTAATGGATGCGCGGATCAAGAAACCCATAAATAACATCGGCAACTAGGTTGAATAGTACGATCAAAATCGCAAAGATAAAGGTTAAGCTTTGGACCACCGGAATATCGCTGCCCTGGATGGCGATGATCAGCAGCGCGCCCAGTCCGTTGATGCGAAAGATCTGCTCGGTGATGATGGCCCCGCCAAAGATGGTGGGAATACCGAGCGCCACCAGCGTTACTACCGGAATGAGGCTGTTGCGCAGCACGTGCACCATAATTACGTAATATTCTCGGAAGCCTTTAGCCCTGACGGTGCGGACATAGTCCTGCGGCAGATTATCGAGGACGGAGGAGCGGGTAAAGCGGTTGAGCGTGGCTGTTTGAAACAGGGCCAGCACGCTGACCGGTAAGATGATCTGTTTGACCTGAAAGACAAAACTCGGCCAATCCGTAACTTGGTGGGTGGTGTCGTAAAATGAGGGAAACCAACCCAAATGGACGCTAAAGATGATGATGGCCAGCAGGCCGGTAAAAAAGGTCGGCACCGAAAAGCCAATCATCGAGAAAATAGTTGCGCCCTGGTCGATCCAGGAATATTGCTTAACGGCCGAGATGACCCCCAAGGGAATGGCAATGACAACGGAGACCAAATAGGCCAGGCCAACTACCCACAAGGTTTGCGGCATACGCTCGATGACTAAATCGATGACCGGACCGCGTGTTTGCCACGACCGCAATCGGAAGCGACTTTCGGAGTCACCGATGGAGATGCCGGTCGTTTCTTCCAAAATGTTGAGCGGTTCGGTGATAAAGAACTGCTGCATCCACTTCAAATAGCGAATATGGAAAGGTTGCCCCAGGCCAAGTGAATCGCGGATTTGCTGTTTGACCTCAGGGGGAATGGTCAACGGCAGGTTGGCGGTTGGGTCACTGGGGGCGAGGTCAAGAATGGCAAAGATAACAAAGCTGATAGCGATTAGCGTCGGGATGGCAGTTAAGAGACGGCGAATTAAATATCTACCCATTGGCTCACTTTATAAAATGGACTGTGGCCTAAGCCACAGTCCATTTTTATCCTTTCTGTTATAGTGCCGTTATTGGTTGGCGCGGGTCCAGTCGGCAATGTTCCACAGTTCTGAGTCCCAGGTGTTCATCCGAACCCCTTCTAGCGTGTTGCTGTGGGCCGATACGTCGCCCCGGTGAACCAAGGGGATCATGACGAAGTTTTGCATCAGCATGTCGTTCATCTGCTTGGCTAACTCAGCCCGATCTTCCAAGGCCGCTGTTTCCGCCATTTTGGCTACGAGCGCATCGTAGTCGGCGTTACACCAGCGCGGCATGTTGTTGCCCAGCCACTGGTTGTCGGGATTTGGAATTTCTTTACAGAGCCAGTTGGCCATGTACGATTCGGGGTCGGTTCCACTGAAGTTGTTGGTGTACATTTCGAGGTCGGCATAAAATTTTTGGAAGGTATCGGGGCTGGCCGGGTCGCCGCCAAAGAAAACATCGGCACTGATGTTGCGCAGTTCGCTGCCAACACCAATTTGCTCCCACCACTGCTTAACCAGGGCCTGAGTGCTCTGGCGAACGGAGTTGGTGGAGGTTTGGTATAAAATTTGCAGCGGCACGCCATCTTTTTCGCGAATGCCGTCGCCGTCGGTGTCAACAATACCGGCTTCGTCCAGCAAGGCGTTGGCCCCTTCGATATCTTGGACCAAGCAGCCATCATTGGCGGTTGAAGCGTAAACTTCGGGAGCAGGCAGTACGTTACAGGTCGGCTTGCCGCCAGCGCCGTATAACTGGGTGGCAATGGCTTCACGGTCAATCGCCATCGACAGCGCTTGACGAATAACCGGGTCGGTCAGGAATGGATGGGGGTTGGGGTCATCTTCGGTCCAGACCGCGCGTAAATCACCCAAGGCCGGGTCCGGGTTGGTGAAGTTGACCATGATCCGCTCGACGGAAGTTCCGTAAGCGGTGACGACTTTCCCTTTACCGGCCGCTGCCATGCTGTCAAGAATTTGCGGTTCAACTTGCAGGTTCCAGGCGTAGTCCATTTCGCCGGTTTCCAGCACTGATCGTGCGGCGGCGGCGGCGTCACCGCCACCCTTTAAGATCACCTGGTCAAAGTAGGGTTTTTCAGGGTCGCGATAATTTTCGTTGATTTCATAAACGACCACATCATTGGCTTTGAAATCAGCCACTTTATAGGGGCCGGTGCCAATGGGGGCGAAGTTTTGCTCGGTACATTCTTGCGCTTTCGCGCCCTGGCAATCTTCAAACTGCGCTTTTTGCAGAACGGGGATTTCGGCACCCACAAATGGGCCGTAGGGGAAAGGCTTGGGCACGCTGAAGTTGATTTTTACGGTCAGGTCGTCAATCGCTTCCACGCTTTCAACATCGCCCAGGTACGAGATCGGGTTACAACCCATTTCTTCGTTAAGGCAGTACTCGGCGGAAAACTTCACATCTTCGGCGGTAAAAGGCGTGCCGTCGGACCAGAGGATCCCCTCTTTAATTTTCCAGGTGATGCTGGTTAGGTCTTCAGATACGCCGCCGTTTTCAACGGTGGGAATCTCTTCGACCAGCCAGGGAACCATATTGCCGTTTTCATCGTAGCGGGCCAGCGGTTCCAATACGACCGAAGCAGCTTCAGTTTCTTTGGTACCACCGGAAAGATAGTTGTTTAGGGTTGAGGGGGCTTGCCAATAGAGAAGGTTCACGGTACCGCCGCTGCCGCGCATAGTCTCGGCGCTTTCGGCCATTTCTTCTTCCGGTTCAGCCTCGGTTTCCGTTGCTTCAGCCGCTTCTGCGGCCGGCTCTTCAGCGGGTTCTTCTACGGCTTCTTTCTCAGCTGGCTCCGGCTCACTCTCGGTTGCGGGTTGCGGTTGAGCAGCGCCGCAGGCCATTACGAACGTGAGAATAAGGCCGACACTGATAAACAAAAGTAAATTTCTCTTCATAATCTAAAATATTCCTCCTTTAGGTGTGTGAACAAAGTCTTAAAAATTAAATAGTAAATTGATCATTTTTTAACCCTGTTAGCGGGCTTTTGTGGGTTCCACCTCCTTAAAAGATTAAAGATAGGGTCACCTAACTAATTATCTACCACTTTCACTTTAAACGGAATTACACTGGCTTAGCGCCTCTGCTAGCCGGCCATCCTCTGATTTCATTATGAATTATGGGTAAATCTGTAGGGAGAGCCACCCTATCGATGAGGTCATATTAGTTATATATGAGATAGGTGTTACAACAATTGATCTTGACGTCACAATAATTTTAAGAAACCATATTGTGGTATAAGGATCGAATTGGGATAATATGAACAGATCGTAGATGGGTATCACAACTGTGTGGGTACCGAGATTACCACGATTTTAAAGGCTGGTCAAATTGTTTGGGAAGGTGAGTTGGCAGGGTAGATGGGGATCAGGCGTTTACTTAGGTGAGGAGGCTACAGGGTGGGTGGGAGGTAAGCTGATAACCTGATATTCAAATAAGTTTTCGGCTTTGACCATATTAAGCCGGCGTTCGGAACTGATGTGGATAAACGGATCGATTTGTTCGGATGATGGGGATGGCGAGGAAAAAAGCGGATAGCTGATGAAGGTGACGAAGGCAAAGCAAATCAACAGAGCTGAGCCGAGGGCATAAATGGGCATTAGCGACCGGCGAGATCTATTGGCCATCCAACCGAGAGACAAACCGAACCGTCTATCCCAGATGTCAGGCATAAGCGACGGGCGATGGGCTGGGTTACCCAACAGGAGATGGAAATCTTCGACATCTTCTCCCAGAGCCGCAGCCAACCTTTTGAGCCATTTCGGCTGAATATCGGCGACGTCAAACAGCCCTCGTTCTAAAGCCAGCAAAGTGGCCGAGGGTAGTTTGGCTCGATGGGCCAATTCAGCCACGGTCAGGCCGGCGTTCTGGCGAGATGCCTGCAAATAACGGCCTAAACTCAGGCCGGATCGGCTGCTGCTTTTGCCCGCCAGCCGATGCTCGTAGCTTTGACCGATAATCTCACCCATGTCAGCCCACTCTTTTTTTTGACGGTTAGGTTGTGGCTCATACATTTTTAATCGACCCTCTCTACCAGACGTCTCAATTCGGGGAAACTACGTAGCTTCTCTTTGGCGCGTTTGTGGTAAACGCGAACGGTATTTTTATTCAGGCCTAATCGGTGGGCTACTTCAGTGGCATTTTCTACGGCCTCGAAATAAATGAGCATGATGATGCGGCGTTCATTTTTTGAAAGAAGTTTAATCATTTGGTGTAACAGGCTGTCTGCCTCTTTTTTGACGGTGGCAGGGATTGGGGCGCGCGGTTCAAGTTGATCGAACAGATTAAGTTGGCTGGCGATGAAATAGAGGGCCTGGTCATAGTCTTCGCGGAGTTTTTCCAGAGACAAAACAGGCGGGGTGTTGAAATGCTCCATTACTTTACGATGGGCAATGCTCAACAGCCAGGATTTTATAGGAACACCCGTCCAGGTAAAATCGCGAATCTTTTCCAGAACCACCAACCATACGTTCGCCGCAATTTCATCGGCGTCGCCGGCTGAGGGAACTTTGCTTCTGACAAAACGCCAGACATCTGGGTGGTATTTCTGGTAAATCGTTTCGAGCGCTTGTTTACTCTCGGATTTGGAGCCGGTGGTAACCTGAAAAATCAAGGTTTCGTCATTAGCTTCCTGAGGGACAGCCGGCAACTTGGGTGGAGCCAACCGGGGATTTTGAGCCGGTTGAAGCCCTAAAACGGGCGAGGATGGATGTTCACCGTCGAATGCTTGCATCTTAGCTCTCTAAAATTGGCAAGTTTACTGGAAAATGAATGTCAACGACGGAGTGAAATAAATGGTCAAATCGGGATGGAAGTCTTTTGTTGATTAATAGGGATAGTGTATACCCGCCATTTGTTCGCGGCAAATTTTGCCCAAAGATAAAAAAATCCTCCCTAATCTTAAAAGGGAGGATTTTTACGCTTTATAAAAGGCCTATTTAAGCCGCGACCGGTTCACTCACTTCTTCAAGTTCGGGAAATAATTCAAGATAGTGCTCGGCATCTAGCGCGGCCGAACAGCCGCTGCCGGCGGCGGTAATGGCCTGGCGATAGCGGCTGTCCTGAACGTCACCGCAGGCGAATACACCCGGCAGGTTGGTGGCGGTGATGTGAGACTTATCTTCAGAAGTCAAAATATACCCTTTTTCATTCACCTCAACTTGACCGGCGAAAAGCTGGGTGTTGGGCGTATGGCCAATAGCCACGAACAGCCCATCGAGCGCCAATTCCGACTCGGAGCCGGTTTGGGTGTTTTGTAGTTTGACGGCAGTTATCGCGTCCTCGCCTAATACATCGGTTACAATGGTGTTAAGGATGAATTCGATTTTGGGGTTGTTTTCGGCTTTTTCGAGCATAATTTTAGAGGCACGGAAGCCTTCGCGGCGGTGGATGATATAGACTTTGCCGGCAAAGCGGGTCAGGAAGGTCGCTTCCTCCATTGCGCTGTCGCCGCCGCCAACCACGGCGATGGTTTTATCGCGGAAGAAGAAGCCGTCGCAGGTGGCGCAGCTGCTGACGCCGCGCCCCATCAGGCGGCTCTCATTCTTTAAGCCCAACAAGTTGGCCGACGCCCCGGTTGAGATGATAACGGTGTGGGCCAGGTAAAGATCATCGTCTATCCATACTTTTTTGATGTCGCCCGTTAAATCAACTTTAGTCACGTTTTTAGTGATAAATTCAGCCCCGAAGCGTTCAGCCTGGGCCCGAAACTCCATCATCAATTCCGGCCCCATAATGCCATCTTTGAAGCCGGGAAAATTTTCAACTTCGGTGGTCGTCATCAACTGCCCGCCGGCTAGATAACCTTCGATCACCAATGGGTCAAGCCGGCCCCGGGCTGTATAAATCGCCGCAGTCAAGCCCGCCGGGCCGGAGCCGACAATAATAACCTTACGAATCTTGTTGCCATTATTAGATGTCATGTTCACTGATCCTGTTAGAATGATTTTGATAAGCGTTCAGCTATCAGGCTTGAGCGGCCAGCTTTATAACCAGAGTTAACGCTGATAGCTGACAGCCGAAGGCTGACCGCTTACTGACTCAGTTCTACCCGTTAGACGCTAAATGGGTACAAAAACTTACAACTGCATTGCTGATTACAACTTTACCTTTTGAATACGCATAATCAACTCGAACTCTTGTAGCAATTTAAGCACGTAATCCGGCACATCTTTATCGACGCTGACGAACGAGACGGCCATGCCGCCGGGTGCGGTGCGCCCGGTTCGCCAGGTAGCGATGTTAATGCCCAATTCGCCCAGCACCGTGCCCACCCGGCCGATAAAGCCAGGGCGGTCGTAGCTGTGGAATACCAGGATGATACCTTCCGGCCGGACATCCAGGCGGTAACCGTCGAACTGCACCAGCCGGGGTTCGTCGTGATTGAACAGCGTGGCCGAGATGGTTCGACTGCCGCCGCCTTTCCATTCGATGCGGCAGGAGATTAAATTAGGATAGTCGGGCGTTGGCAGCCCTCGAGTTTGGGAGACTTTGATGCCTCGCCGCTCGATCAAATAAGGGGCATTGATGTAGTTGACGGCCTTTTCCAGATGGGGTTCTAGCAGTCCTTTAAGAATAGCCACGGTAATCGGCTTGATGTGGTCACTGATCTCCTCGCCTTTTATTTCGACCTCGA
>JAGRCC010000199.1 GCA_020433785.1 Anaerolineae bacterium | reverse complement strand
TTTCTGTTTAGCTTTATTGGCCGCGAAAAGAGCGGGCTGTTTAAACTTTGTTCCCAAAATATGGGCGTACTCCCCGAGTGGCGCCGCCATGGTGTGGCCGAGGCCCTCAAACAGGAACAGCGCCACCGTACCATTGCTCAAAACCTCCCCCTCATCACCTGGACCTACGATCCCCTTGAAGGACCGAATGCCAATTTGAATCTGCACAAACTTCGAGCCATCAGTCGCACCTACATCGAGGATTACTACGGCAGCAACTTCGGGACGCTCAATGCCGGCCTCCCCTCAGACCGGCTTCTGGTCGAGTGGTGGGTCAGCGGCCCCCGGCAGGAGATAGATAAGGGTTTGGATTATCAGGATGGCACGCCCATATTTACGGTTATCGGCCAGGGCGTTGATAAAAAAATCAGCCATGCCGATGGGGATTTAACGGCCGATTTCCTCGAACTCGAAAGCGTGCCGGATATCCACCCGGTTAAAAACGCCGACATGGCGCTCGCGCTTGACTGGCGTCTCAAAATTCGGCAGGCGTTTGAAACGTACTTTGCCAAAGGGTACATTGCCGTCGATTTTGTCTCGACGGTGACCAACGGCGATCGGCGCAATTGCTATATTTTGCAAAAATCCACCCCGGAACTGATGACGGAGATTGGGTTTGAATAGAACATAGCGCGTATAACGTGGGACGTGAGTAATGCATAATCACCTTCTACGTTCCACAACCCACATATTCGATAGGATTGAAAATGCCAACCAACATCAAACCCCATCAGCACTGGCTCCTCTGGGACGGTGACTGAGGCTTCTGACAACGGACATCCGTCTGGGTCAGACGGCAAGATTTACAAGCTGAATTTTATATCATACCTTATCAGGATTGCCCCTCTCCACCGATGACGCCGCAGCTACGCCAGGAGTGCGAGCAGGCGATTCATGTGATCAAAGCCAATGGTGAAGTGTTACAAGCCGGTCGGGCTAGCATGTTTATTTTGGAAACCATTGGCTATCCTCGCTGGCTGGTTCGCCCCATGATCTCGCCGCCGCTGGTCTGGTTTACCGAGCTGGGCTATCGCCTTGTGGCCAATAATCGCGGTTTCTTTAGCAAATTCATGTTTACCAAATCCGATTCCTAGTAACTCCTTTAGGGACGACATCACTAAAGCGATTACTACGAACTTCTTATGGAGCGACAAAGCTTGCTTTGTCAGGTCAACGTTCTGCTTTGACGGCTCCTTAATCTCAACGGAGGCCAAAGCACACTTTGACCTCCGTTTTATTTTGGCGAATTTGCTAAGATGACCGAAATAGCTTGTAATACTTTTCAAGCAGCATCGTACTAACTCATAGATACCACGCCAAAGGCAGTGGACACGACAGATGAGTGATTTCGCCACAACTTTACCCAATGAGCCGGCCCTGATCAGACAATCGATGGTTGATGCGTCGGCTTTTGCGGCGATCTATGACCATTACTTTGCGCGCATCTACAACTACGTTCGCTACCGGATTCAGGATGCCGACACTGCCGACGACCTGACCTCGCACATCTTCGAACGAGTGCTGGTCAACCTCGACAGCTATCGCCCGGAGAAAGCGCCGTTCGCCGCCTGGCTCTTTGCCATTGCCCGCAACGCCGTCAATGATCACCTACGGGCGCAGCGACGCCGGCGGTGGTTGTCGCTCGATCGGCTGCGCGATTGGGCCGGCGGCGATCCGACCCCGGGCGAGGTCGTCACCGGTCGCGAAGCTCAACACCGCCTGCTGACCGCCGTGGCCCGATTAGGCAGTCGCGAACGAGACATCATTGCCCTAAAATTTGCCGGTGGCCTCACCAACCGCCGTATTGCCGAACTGACCGGCCTGACCGAAAGCCACATTGGTGTGATTTTATACCGCACCATCCGCCGGCTTCGCACCGAATTGGAAGCCCAGGGAGTTGAATTATGAGCACCAAAGAGTTGGCCGAACGCTTCAGCCATGATCTGGATCATTTGCTGCAAGAAGCTGGCGTATCCGATTTGCCGGAAACACCCGGCGATTATCAGGCCGATCTCGCTCTAGCCCGGCGGCTGGCTGCGACCGATTTTAGCCAGGAGAGCCAAATTAAGTACGGCCTGAAACATCGCCTGCTGCATCAGCTTGAGCCTAAAGCAGTCTCCACCGTCGAGATTCCCGGCCCGTTACGGCTTGTCGCCAATCTATTCACGCGCCGCCGCTCCGCGCAACCCGGTTGGGCGCGCCCAACTTCTTCACGACGCCTCAAATTCACCTGGGTGGCGCTGGCCGGCCTGATGGGTATCGTTGGCCTAGTTTTGGCGGGTTGGTGGGTTCAGCCGCAGCCCGCACCATCGTTGCTGAGTGCGCTAGTCCAAATCCTGTTGGGCGGGGACAAAGTTGACCCGCCGTTATCGCGCCAGTTAAGGGTGCAGTGGGAATTTCGAGGGCAAGGCGGCATTGGCGCGGCTCCGGCGGCGGACGGTAATTTTATCTATACCGGCGGTAACGACGGTTACGTCTATGCCCTCGACGTCGTAACGGGCCGGACTGCTTGGCAGTTTCAAACCCATTCACCTATTGAGGTGCCCCCGACGGTGGCCGATGATACCGTTTACACCGGCAGCGGCGGCACGCTTTACGCGCTCGATAAGATAACGGGCGTGCCACACTGGCAGTTCGACATGGCTATTTCTGCTTCGCCTACCGCTACAGGCGACAGTCTCTACGTCCCCGGACAGGACGGCCATTTAATAGCGCTTGATCTTCGAACCGGCCAGGAACGCTGGCGCTTTACTGCGGGCGGAGCGCTGGCCTCGTCGCCGATCGTGGCCGGTGATACGGTTTATGTCGGTAGCCGGGATCGCTATCTTTACGCCATCGATACTACCGCCGGCCAACAGCGCTGGCGCTATCGCACCGGCAACTGGGTCGCTTCGACCCCGGCTATTGCCGGAGAGATGATCTTTTTTGGCAGCAACGACGAGTTTATCTATGCTTTGGATGCCGCCACAGGCGACGAGAAATGGCGTTTCAAAACCGGTAACGACGTTTTCGCTTCGCCCGCTGTGGCTGATGGCCTGGTTATTGTCGGCAGCTATGACGGCACGCTGTACGCGCTCGAGGCCGAAAGTGGTCGGCAACGATGGCAGCTCAAGACCGGCAAACCGATCAAATCCTCAGCCCTGGTGGCCGATCAGATCGTTTATTTTGGCGGCGGCGATGGCAATTTATATGCGGTCGAGGCCCAGTCCGGCCGCATCCTCGACCGACTGCCCGTCGGCAGCCAGGTCTACGCCGACCCGGCTCGATCGGGCCAAACCATCTTCGTGGTGAACGGCAAAGGCCAATTGCAAGCGGTTGAAAGTGCCGCCTCAACGCCGGACCAACCCGAATTACGGGTTCCGGCGGCGGACAATCCCCCCTCGCTACCCGACAATCCGAGCTTTCAATTCGCGCCGGGCGCTTGGTACGCGGCCGGCAGTGACAGCGCCGTTCGGTTTCAGGGACAAATTGTTGATGAGGCCGGCCGGCCTGTTGATGGCTTCAGTGTCCAAATCGACAATGGATCGCGGAGTTTGCTGTCCGAGCCAAGCGGCTCGAACCGCTGGCAGCCTGAAATGAACCCCGGCCGGTGGCAGATAGTCCTGGATAACCCGGCTCAAGCTGCCGGCTGGTGGTGGTTGACCATTGGCCGTTACAACTGTCCGGTTGCCGCCGAATTCAATGCTCAATGTGAGCAGTTCGTTCCATTGTCGGAGAGTGTCAAGGTTGAGATTGTCTATCCTGACGAAACCGTGATTAACGCCGATTGGATTTGTCATGCTGGCTGTGAAACCGGCGTCAAGCCCTGATGGCGAGGTTCGGCGGTTTTTGATTCACTTTCACTTAAGGATAACGTGACAATATTACGGTGTTTATCGATGACTCATTGACCTGATGACCCAATTTACGCCTCTTTACCTTCTAAAATATATTGCCCTAACAATGTTGTTCCTCTTGGCCGCTTGTCAGACGGCCGGACCGGCTTCGCTGCCACAATGGCAGTGGACTCGTGCTGAAAATGGCCTGCCCCGCCAGGCGTCGATTGTGTTGGCGGCAGCGGTCAATCCAATAAACCCCGACCAGTTTTGGGCCGGTTATTATTCTGCCGGCGGGTTGCTGACCAGCCAAGATGGCGGCCAAACCTGGACGGTCAACGGTGCAGGCTTAGCCGATAACCCGATTTTTGACGTGCTGCCATCCGCTCCAATCGGCCAAGAAAAAGGCGCGATTAAGTTGTGGGCGGCGGCGCGTGACGGGCTGTTGGCCAGTTCAGATGGCGGCCAGAGTTGGCAATCGACGCCGGGCCTGCCGGCCGCGACGGCTTTTGCGCTAGCCACTGATGCGGAAGCGCGACTCTACGCCGGATTCGATGGTGCGGGGGTCTACGCCGAGACCGAAGACGGCACGTGGCGATCCATTGTCCCCGAGGATTCGCCGCTGGCCTCAGCTGCGGTCATCTCGCTGGCCGTGTCCGATAACGGGCAGTATCTTTACGCCGGAACCTCGGGACAGGGCATTTTTGCCAGCCGGGATTCTGGCCAGAGCTGGCAAGCCGCTTATGAGGGCAAATACGGCAGCAATATGGCGATTAATCCAACCAATCCTCATTCTGCCATCGCCAGCTTACGTGATCAGGTTGTTCGCACCCAGGATGGTGGGCAATCGTGGCAGCGGGTTGCCTCACTGCCTCTCAAATTTGATGAAGCGACTTCGTTTTTATGGCTGGCCGACGGCGCGTTAATCGCCGGAACCAGCCAGGGCCGCCTCTACCGCAGCCCCGACGGGGGAACGACTTGGAGCCAGGGCGGCGATGGCTTACCGGCCGGCGGCGTGTTGGATTTAGCCGGCGTCGAGCGATCGGGTGATGCTCATCGACTCCTGGCGGCAACGTGGAACGGTCTCTACGGCAGCGATGACCTGGGCGAGACCTGGCACAACTTGGCTCCGGATTTGGGCACGGTAAACGCTCACGCGCTGCTCACTCTTGAGGATGGGCTTTTGCTTGGGACGGGCGCCGGGTTGTTTCGCTGGCAAGTTGATGACCAGCGCTGGCAATCCGCCACGGATGTGATTCGCTCCGGCGGTATCCAATCGCTCACGGTCGATCCCACCGATTCGCAGCGAATTTATGCCGGCAGTTCCGGCGACGGCATGATCGCCAGCCACGATGGCGGCGTTACCTGGCAGTCCGTATCTGGGACGGGCGTCGGCATTCCGGCCCTGGCGGTCGCTCCGCTCGACTCCGATCATCTTTATAAATTGGCCGCGTGGGAGCGCGTGTACGAAAGTTACGATGGCGGCGCAACCTGGCTGGCCCGCTGGGACGGTTTGGGCGATGTGCTGGAAACGGTCAGTCTAGCTGTCGATCCGACTGGGAATTTTATTTACGTTGGCACCGAAGACGGCCTTTTTCGAGCCAAAGGGAGTGAACGGTGGGATTTAACCGCCCGATCTTTATCCGGCCAATCGATCCTGGCGCTGCTGGCTCACGCTACGGCCAACGGATCGACCCTGATCATCGGCACAACCCGGGGCATCTATCGCAGCCTCGATCACGGCGACACCGTCGAAGGCCCGCTCGACACCTCGCCGGCTGTCGGGTGGGGGCGGGGTCTTGAGCATATTTCGGTCACCGCCTTACTGGCCGACCCGCACCGTCCTGAAATCCTCTACGCCGGTACAGCTTATCACGGCGTTTACCAATCAAACGACGGTGGGCAAAGCTGGCTGGCCATTGGCCCGGCCAACCTTACCGACACCGTCATCGAAGCCTTAGCCTGGGGGCCTAACAATACGCTATTTATCGCCGCCGCCAACGGCGTTTGGCAAGGAACAACCCCGTGAAACGTTACATGCTCTATCCCCTACCCTTCATTCCACGTTCCACGTTCCACGTTCCACGTCCCACATTCTACGTTCTCCTCATCAGCCTCCTCCTTCTCACCGCCTGCTCCCCCACCGCCTCAACCCCCCGCCTAGCCGTTCACACTCTCAACGTGGATGATCGCCTGCTCCAATTGGCCCGCGACGCCGAGTTCGATACGGTGGTCCAGGTGTTCGCCTGGCGCGAGATTGAACCGACGCAGGATCAGTTTCACTGGGAAGCCACCGACCAGATCGTGGCCGGCGCGGAGTTTTACGGACTGGATTTGGTCGTCCGGCTCGACCAGCATCCGGCCTGGGCCAGTGCGGTCGATTTGTCACTGAATGCGCCGCCGGATGATTTGGCCCACTACGAAGATTTTGTCCGGCACGTGGCCGAGCGGTATCGCGGCCGGATCAAGGCGTATATTCTCTGGAACGAGCCGAATCTGGCCATCGAGTGGGGTGGGCAGCCGCCTGACCCGGTCGCCTTTGTCGATTTGATGCGTTTCGGTTACGACGCCGTCAAATTGGCCGATCCCGACGCATGGGTGGTTTCCGCCGGCCTGGCCCCGACCAACAGCCGCGATGCCTCGGCGCTGGATGACCGCGAATTCTTGCGAGCGATGTATCAGGCCGGCGCGGCGGACTACTTCGATGTCCTGGGGGCTCACCCGTACAGTTTTGGCCTGGCGCCGGCCGCCCCACAAAGCGACAGCGATCATCCGGCCTTTAGTCGCCTGGCCGAACTGCGGGCCATTATGGCCGAGAACGATGATGATGATAAACCGGTTTGGATTACGGAGATGGGCTGGACCATCGATCCGCCGCCGGAGCAGGCCGACATCAAGGTTAATTTGGAGCAACAGGCTGCTTATCTGGCCGAGGCATTAAATATCATTCGGGCTGATTGGCCGTGGGTGGAACTGGTCACGGTCTGGAATTTATCGATTCCGGGCCAGGACGATCCCTTTGGTGGCTACAGTCTGCTTGATGACACCGGTGCGCCGCGACCGGCTTTGGCGATCTGGCGCAAAGCCGCCGGCAGCCGTGTCGAGCGCGGTATTTCGTCGGCCCAACCCCGGCCGCAAGACGAGATCAATATTTTGGGTCAGGATGTCATCATTCATCTGGGTGATACTGATTTGCAGCCGCCCTGGTGGCCACTGTTCGGCGGGCGCAAGCCGAGTTTGTCGTGGACCGGGGCGTTTTATCTGGTCGATCCCGGTACAACTGACTGGCGGCTGACGTTGGAACTGATGCAGCAAAATGAGATCGGCGCAACGGTGGCCATCAACGGTGTGCCGCTGTCGCCGGATTTGCCGCAGCAGGATTTTACCCGGCGCTGGCTATCGGTGCAGCGCGGAGCGCCGGTTGAGCTGCTGCGACCCGGCTACAATGAAATTACCGTAACCACGGTACGGCTTTTACCCGACGCCCAGCAAGATGAGTTTGTGTGGGATGATTTTCAGGTGAAGCACATTACTTTGGCCCGTGATCATTAACTGGACTTACGCCATTCCAGAGGTGACAATCACTTATTGTCGATAAGTTAGCGCCTGGGTGGCTCAAATGGGTCATTTACCTGCTCAAGTGACTGTCACCTTGCTTTTTGCGTAGGTTCTGAATAAAAAAACCTTCTCAGACGAGTATCTGTCTGAGAAGGTTTAAGGTGAAGCGAGATGTCGTGAACGCCGATCATTCACATTCTATTACATTTGCGGTCGGGCAAAAAACCCCTGATAACCGGCCAGCAAAGCGATGATCGCCCCTAGAATGATGACCGTCCACATGGCCGTGGCCATAGCGCTGAAACCGAAGATAAATGGTGCGAAGACCGCCGCCAGCCCCATCACCGCGGCAACGCCATATTCCCAGCGGGCGGTGTCTTTGCTCAGGGCTTTATAGAACGAGACCGCCACGACAATCAATCCCAGAATGAGGCTAGTCCAGAGGGCAGCCAGGTTTTCGCTGTAGCCCACAATAAACGGCGCAATGACCAAGATTAAGCCTAGAACACCGGTTAGCCAATACATATTTGGACCTCCTTCCATCCAATCAAAAATGCCAAAAAATTATTTTCTCTCTCCTTAAACTATAACACGCTTGGGGTCTCATCCCAAGCGTGTTTTTACGCATTTTTGGCCGGGTAAAATCACCTGATTCAGCGGCGATGGGGCAGGTAAAATAACTTAAACTAAAGGTGACAGTCACTTGGACGCCCTAAATCGACCTATTTGGGCTAATCTAATACTGATTTATTACCAATAAGTGACTGTCACCTGACTTTTGCGTAACTCCTATTAAAGAAGCGACTGTTATCTGTACCAAGCCGTAAATCTTAACCTTATTTCCAATTTACCCACCCCTTCTCCAACGCTAAAACCATCATTTCTGTCCGCGAGTGGACATCGAACTTGGCGTAGATGTGACCCAGGTGACCGTTAACGGTGCGTGGGCTGATATGCAGCATTTGACTGATTTCTTTGTCGGTCAATCCCTGGCACAGTAGTTTTAATACATCAACCTCTCGTTCGGTTAAAAGACCGTGGAGTTCGTCATCTGCCGGGCCGGGACCGGCGCGCACCAATTGATCGACCATACCCCGGGCCGTTTTTGGGCTGAGCATGGTCTCGCCTCGACTGGTGTGGCGGATGGCATTGAACAAATCTTGGGGCGTACTGTGTTTGCACAGATAACTTGTTGCGCCCATATTTAGCCAATTAACCGCCTGCGGCACGTGACAATCCAGGTCTAAAACCAGAATCTTGATGGCCGATTTCCGCGCGACCAGTTGCTCGATAATTTGAGCGGTACTGGACAGTGTGCCGTCGAGAATGAGCACCTGGGGTTCGAGATCGACGGCCAGGTCAATGACCTCATGCTCATCGCCTGTGGCGCCGACCAATTCGAAATCGGCTTCCGGGGCCATAATTTTTATAAGCCCTGCTCGCGTTAAATTGTGATAATCGACTACCAGTACTTTGATGGGGTGCGCCGCCATCTTCAACCTTTTTTACAAGCAGCGCTCAGACAGCGCCTCTTGATTATGAACAATAACCCGATATTTCCGGTCGACCGAGATATACTTTTCGCGCTTGTACAACACCATCACCTGATTGACCCGTTCGCGCGTGGCTCCGATGAGACCGGCAATGTCGCTTTGCGTTAGCCGAATGGGGATGATGATGTCGCCGTTTTCTTGTGATACGCCGTAGCGCTCCGTCATCGCCAGAATTTGCCGGGCCACCCGGCCATAAATATCGAGCGCAGCCAGCGATTTGATTTGCTCGTTGG
>JAGRCC010000198.1:12408-12530 GCA_020433785.1 Anaerolineae bacterium | reverse complement strand
GACATACAATAAGGAATTGCTCAATGGCTACCTGAACTCGGGCGGGGGGAACGTCACCTCGGTGAGTATCTCGCAGATTCCGTATGACTATTACGATGTAATTGTCTATTTCAGCTCCGATG
>JAGRCC010000198.1:0-12313 GCA_020433785.1 Anaerolineae bacterium | reverse complement strand
CAACGCACTCTTCGCCGAAGCCGATGCCTCGACCACCACTGCGGATGCCGCCAATTATGCGGTCTTCGCGGGTCTCAGCGGCCCAATCCAGACCGTTGAGGTTAGCATTCCCGACTATGGTGGCATCGCGGGTTTTCAAGTCGTGTCGCGCCCTAGTTCTACCAATAATGACCCGCAATTGGCTGTTGACGCAGCAGAGGCTGTTGTCAACGAAACTGAAGTCGCCCTTAACAGCGGTTCAATCAGTGACGCAGATGATGATGACGTGACCTTGACAGCTTCTGTGGGGAACGTTGTGAACAATAATGATGGCACCTGGTCGTGGAACTACACCACCAGCGATGGACCGACCGAGAGCCAGACAGTCACCATTACAGCCGATGATGGACAAGGTGGAACCGCTGAAGTCAGCTTCGTTTTCACCGTGAACAACGTAGCGCCGACCGCCGATGCGGGTGCTGACCAAAGTGTCTACCGCAACGAGACGGTGAACCTGTCCGGCTCGTGGAGTGACCCAGCCGGCGCGGCTGATGACGCCTACACCTGGTCGTGGGACTTAGACGGGGACGACATCGCCGATGACAGCGGCAGCGCCAACTTTGGGGACACGATCGACCGCAGCACCAGCTTTGCAGTTACGGGTGTAGCCACGCTGACCTTCACCATCACCGATAAAGATGGAGACAGCAGCAGCGATACAGTCCTCATCAACGTAGCTAACCACGAGCCTGTCGCTGATGATCAGAACTTAAGCGTCGATGAAGATACGGCCTTGTCGGTCACGTTAACAGCTTCAGATGACGATGACGATGCCCTCAGCTATGCTGTGCTTAGCCAGCCAAGCAACGGCACCTTGAGCGGTACGGCTCCCGACCTTACCTACACACCTTTTGGAAATTTCAACGGCAGCGACAGCTTTACCTTCAAAGTCAATGACGGGTTGGCTGACTCAAACGAGGCTACGGTCGACATCACGGTTGATCCGGTCAATGATGCGCCTGTGGCGCTGGCCGATACGGTCGTTACAGACGAAGACACAGCGGTAGAGGTTGATGTCCAAGCCAATGACAATGCTGGGCCGGCCGATGAAGATCAAACCTTGACCACCACTGACGTTACCGATCCGGCAGACGGCTCAGCTGAGATCAACGCTGATGGCACGGTCACCTACACGCCAGACAGCAACTTTAATGGCTCTGACAGTTTTGACTACACCGTCTGTGACAGTGACGATGACTGTGCAACGGCAACGGTCACCGTCTTGGTGGCAGAGGCCAATGACCCACCAGAGGCCAACGATGACACCGTCTCTGTGGTGGAAGATACGCCTACAACAATTGATGTGGCGGCCAACGATAGTGATGTCGATGGGAACTTAGACCCCAGCACTGTCACCGCACTGACGTCACCGAGCCAAGGAAGCTTGAACAATAATGGTGATGGGACGTTCACCTACACGCCTAACCTGAACTATGTGGGCAGCGACAGCTTTAGCTACCAGATTTGTGACAGTGATGGCGTTTGTGATAATGCGTCCGTAACCATCACGGTCACGGCGGTTAACGATGCCCCCAGTTGCACAGCGGCAGCACCTAGTATCAGCACGCTCTGGCCACCCAACGGCACGTTCCATACGATTACGGTCAATGGGATTAGTGACGTGGAGGGTGACAGTATCACCATCAATATCGACACCATCTTCCAAGATGAACCGGTTGGTGGTGAAGCTGACGGCCAAGGGATCAATAGTGAAACGGCCAAGGTCCGGGCTGAACGAGATGGTAGCGGCAACGGTCGGTTCTATCACATCGGCTTTACGGCGAGTGATGGGAACGGCGGTTCATGCTCCGGGACGGTGAAGGTCAGCGTACCCAAGAGCCAAGGCAACAACGGAGCGGCTGTGGATGACGGTGCTTTGTACGATTCGACAACACCATAAGTAGCATAAGCAGTAATCAGCGCATGAAATTGCAAAAAGCCGGATTTTGGAAATTTCCGGCGAGCGTCTAACTGTATGGCCAGACCTGACAGGTTTTGCCCGAAATTCTATGATAGAGATGGCTTTTGAACGAAAGTTTGCCGTCAACACAACGAATTTATCGAAAACCTGTCAGGTCTTGGCTCTAAAATGAGAATTGCTTTTGTCTGAAGACGTACTGAAAGGAGGTAATGTTTGAAAAAGCGAGATACGTTTATCCAAACGGGAATACTTTTATCCAAGCAGCGCATACTTTTATCCAAGACACATACACCGCCTCACGCTATACTGTAAAAAACGAGTTGACCAATGTCTAAACCAAGCATTTTGATGATTGAAAATGATTTGCCCACTATAGAGTTGTACCGTGGGCTATTGCAGCAGGATTATGACGTGCTTGCCCATAGTGATGAATCCGAAATATTGGACCTTTTATCAAGGTTTACCCCCGATGTAATTATCTTAGAACCGGCCATGAATAATGGACTAGGCTGGCAGATTTTCACGGTTATATACGCTGTGATGTGTGAGCATCCTGTTCCTGTCATTGTCTGTACGACATCGGATGAGCGCAAGCGGGGGTTGGAAATGGGCGCTGCGGCATTTCTGGTTAAACCCGTTCTCCCGAGTCTATTGCTCCAAACTTTGGGTCAGCTTCAAACCACCGGCTGTAAGACCTGACAGGTTTTGGCTTTACCTTGCAAAGAAGTTCAGGGCAATCCGAGCCATCCAACCAAGTTTAGGCTCAACTTGAAAACCTGTCAGGTCTTGTTGGCAAAGGTAGCAACTGAGTGAGTTAAGTTTAAGAAAGGATTACAATGATGAAAACCTTAGTTAACTTTAGGGAGGATATCTGATGAGTGACTCATCCCCTGTTCTCACACCGGCGGTCCAAAGTTCAACCTCGGCCTGGCGGAAGCAGTGGTTTTCCGAAGACACGCTGGTCGCCTGGATTTTCCTTTTGCCCAGCTTGGTTGGCTTCATCGCTTTTTATCTAGCCCCGGCCGTGCGGGCGGTGATGATCAGTTTTACGGATTGGGACATGTTGACGCCGGCCACATTCGTGGGCATAGACAACTATGTGCGCATGGTTAACGACCGAGACTTTTGGAACGCCTTAAAAGTAACGTCGATCTTCGTATTTTGGAATATTTCTGTCCAGACCGTATTTGCGCTTTTGCTGGCCGCCATTATGAGCCGTCTGACCCAATCGAATATCATACGCAGCATTATGCTGCTACCTTGGTTGCTTTCAAATGTGGTGGTCGCGCTCTTATGGATGTGGCTGCTTGATCCCACGCTGGGCATTATTAACGTGACCATCGAGCGACTGGGGTTTGATGCTGTAGCTTTTTTGGGAAATCCCAAAACCGCGCTGGTTACCATCGCCCTGATCACCGTCTGGCGTTACCTGGGCTACACCGCCTTACTTATCTTCTCGGGGATGCAGTCGATTGACGGTTCGGTTTACGAGGCGGGCTCGATAGATGGCGCTAGTGAGTGGACCATGTTCTGGAAGATCACCATGCCCCTCCTGCGGCCTGTGCTTGTCTTCGTGATGGTGACGTCCATTATTGGCTCCTTTCAAGTCTTCGATATGGTCGCGGTCACAACGAAAGGTGGTCCAATCAACGCCACCAAAGTATTTAACTGGTTAATTTTTGAGCAGGCATTTGAGCGCTTCAACATGGGCTACGCCACAACGTTATCCGTCACGCTGTTCCTGATCTTGGTTGTGGTCAGCTTTGCCCAAATGCGACTGCTGCGCGCCGATGAAGTGGATTAAGGAGAGAGACATCATGACAACGACACTAAACAGCTACAAATTTAGGCGAAATTTAGGCAAGGCCTTTATGTGGGCCATTCTGGCAATCATGATTTTTATCACGCTTTTCCCGTTATGGTGGGTGCTGCGCACCGCCCTAACCGCACCCAAAATGGTGTACTTCAATATTGATACGATTTTACCCGTTCAGATAACCCTGGATAACTTTTTGCGGGTCACCGGTCTCATGGACCCCCAACGGGCCATCGAGATCAGCGGCTCTCAGTCTTCGGTCAATTTCGCTCTGGCCTTTAGCAATACCATCATATTTGCCGGTGTCATCACCATAAGCCAGGTGTTCTTTAGCGCTATGGCCGCCTATTCCTTTGCGCGCCTCCAATTTCCTTTGCGGAATTTCATCTTCGGTCTTTATGTCTCAGCGCTCATGGTTCCGGTCATCGTGACCCTTATTCCCAACTTTATTCTGATCAGGAACCTGGGTTGGGTTGGCACCATGCCCGGGATGTGGGCTCCGTTTTTCCTCATGACACCTTTTGCCGTGTTCTATCTGCGCCAGTTCTTTCTGGGCATCAACCGGGAGATAGAGGAAGCCGCCAAAATTGACGGTGCCGGTCCATTTACCACCTTTGGGCGCATTATCTTGCCCATCAGCCGGGCTCCCTTGGCGACCCTGGCCATGATTACCTTCATTACCTACTGGAATGAGTACCTCTGGCCCCTCATTGTGGGTGGTAGTCAGCCCGGAACGCGCGTTATGACGGTGGCATTGGGCGTCTTCCGTTCCCAGAACCCCTCTCAGGGCGCGCCGGACTGGAGTGGTTTGATGGCGGCATCTACACTGGCCATCATTCCCGTCGTATTGTTGCTGTTCTTCATGGGTCGTCGCATCTTGAATTCTATCCAGTTTTCAGGCGTTAAGTAAGGCCCTGCGTTGGAGTTTTGCAATCTTAATTGGAAATACCTGTCGTAGGACAAACTTAAGTTTGTCCCACACACAATACGCTCTATTACCTGTGTCATCTCAATCGAGACTGTCCGACTCCTCAAGAGAAAGGAGATTTAAGGTAATTCAAACATTTTGTGTCTAAGAACGTCTAAAAATAGCAAGAATCCCGGTTTTTTAGTGTTGAAAAGAGGGGCTTTTTGACCCAAAAACCTGGTTTCTAAAAAAGTGCAAACATAGCATCAAGACTCTTGGTTCAATCCCCCTGACCAAATCCATTTTTGAGGGAATAAATGAACCCGCTACAAACAATAAAAATAGTATTACAAAAGGAGAACAAAGATGTTAAACAAACGTATAATCTGGTATTTGCTGTGTCTGTCCGTGGTCGCAGCCTTATCGCTGTCAGCCTGTAGTAGTGCACCAACAGCAGAAGAAACTACTCAAGAAACGACAGGAGAGACAGTAGAAAAAAGTGCGGCAGAACCAGCGGAGGAGCCAGCGGCAGAGCCGGCAGCAGAAGTTGCAGCCCCCTCTGGCGAGCCTGTCACGCTTGACTATTGGCTGTGGCAAGCTAACCAACAGCCGGCCTACCAAGCCTGTGCCGATGCCTTCACGGCTGAAAACCCGAACATCACAATTCAGATATCGCAGCTTAACTGGCCCGATTATTGGCCCAATCTGCAAACCGCCTTCGCCTCCGGCACCGCACCGGACGTCTTCACCGATCACCTGGCCTTCTATCCGACCTTTGCCAGCAAAGACCTGTTGCTGGACATCCAACCCCTGGTTGAGCGCGACAATGTGGACACGGGCATCTATCTGCCGGGTTTGGCTGATTTGTGGGTCCGCGACGGCAAACGCTACGGCTTACCCAAAGACTGGGACACAATCGCCATTGTTTACAATCAAGATATGCTCGACGCGGCTGGTGTGACTTTGGACGAGGTCAATACCATGACCTGGAATCCCGAGGATGGTGGCACCTTTGAGGAAGTCATCGCCAAACTGACCCTGGACTCAGAGGGCCACAACGGTCTCGATCCGGACTTCAATAAGGATGATGTCGTTCAGTATGGCTACACCTTCTTCAGCGACACCGGCAACGGCACGGCCTACGGTCAGCAGCAGTGGAGCTACCTGGTTGTGGCCAACGGCGGCAAATACATCGACGAACTTTACGGCACCCAGTATTACTACAACCAGCCTGAGTTCATCGAGGCCATCGATTGGGTGAGCCGCATGATGAATGAAACCCACTACGCCGTACCCTACAGCGATATCAAGAGTTTAGGTGGTTCATCACTGTTCCAGGCTGGCAAAGTCGCCATGATTTCTGACGGTTCCTGGATGATCTCTTTCTACGGCCAAGACACCTTCCCGACCGGCTACGCTCGGCTACCCGAAGGTCCCGCCGGACGCAAATCTATGTTCAACGGTTTGACCGATGGGATTTGGAGCGGCACCGAACATCCGGGAGAAGCTTGGGAGTGGGTTAAGTTCCTGGCTTCGCCTGAGTGTGCCAAAATCTTCGGTGAAGCGGGCGTCGCTTTCCCGGCCCAAGAGGAAGCGGTTGACATAGCCTTGTCCACTATGCAAGAAGCAGGTGCGGACGTATCTGCCTTTACCGAGCAGGCTACCGAAGAAGATGGAACCTTCCTCTATCCGCTAACCGATAATGCGCCTGAAATCAGCGACATCATGAACGAGACGATGGATGCTATCTTCCTGGGCTATGTGGACGCCGAGTCAGGTTTGACTGATGCCAACGAGCAGGTCAATGCGCTGTTCAAGTAGGGTCATATGCCAGATGTTATCTACGCTGAAGTAATAATTCAGCCATAAGAATGAACCTTACATAAGTTAGGCTAAGGCGAAGGCTAAGAAAAACCGACTTCTTAGGACTTACGCAGGGGACCTGTTAGCCCCCTCTAACTCCCCCCAAAGGGATGAGGACCAAGCAAGTCCCTCCCTCTGGGAGGGATTTAGGGAGGGCTAATCTCCAACTGCGTACCATCTATCTCTATCACATCAAGAACTCTATTCCCAGACCTATCATTTCTCAGCCTTAGCCTTTCGAAACTACCAACCTACGAAACGAACTTGATTACACACATTAATTATCATTGTAGAAAAGAGACGTACCGATGAACATGACGATTGATCGACATAGGTTGTTAAAAATCGAAGCGAGCAGCATCACACTATGCGGTGGCTTTCCAATAGTAAACGGACAGCCTTTGACCGATTTTCAGATGGAAATCGTCCTGAATGAACCTGACCGCCAGATCCTTCATTACCATGCTTCGGCGTTGGGGAACGGAACTTTCGGTTTGGAGATAGGCCGTGACGACGCTCAGCTCTCGCTGCGTTACTGGTTAGAGGGCTTAGATGCCGCCCAGACCCTTGATTCATTCGGTTTGCAATTCAAACAGGTCGAAAACCTACGGGCTTATTTACGCAATGGTTATACCAGTTGGGATGGCAGCAACTATGTGGATGTCGATGGTTTAATAGACATTGGTCTTGATGAAATCCGCCCGGAGACCGGTTATGCCATGACCCAACTCTTGCCTCGCTATAGCGGAAATCCCCTGTTGCTGGGTTTTGATCGGCACGATCGCTTCCAACACATCTTCAAATTTGATACGGTACAGTGTCCGCCAACCTTAACAATACTAACCCTGTGGGATCGAAAAGATAGGACAGGACTGGCGCGCTGTGAGTCGGAACGACTGGTAATGCTCGAATCTGAGCAGGGGGAAGAGGGGTTGAGACAGTGGGCCTCCGTTGTTGCTCAGTCTGCGCCGACGCCTCCCCGAGTGAAGGGAGAGCAAATCCGCGGTTGGTGTTCATGGTATAACCTCTACTCCAACATCTCAGAGGAGAACATCCTGGAATACCTGGCAGGGGTCAAAAACGTCACTCAACGCGAGGACCTGCCATTGCAGGTCTTCCTTGTGGATGAAGGCTTCACCCAGGAGATGGGCGATTGGCTGGAAGTAAAACCGAAGTTTCCCCGCGGCATAAAACCCCTCCTGGATGATATCCGCGAGGCTGGCTTTGTTCCGGGCCTGTGGATCGGCCCTTTCATGGTCGGCAATCGGAGCAACCTGTATCGCCAGCACCCTGATTGGGTGGTGAAAGATCGCCAGACAAACAGTCCCCTAGTTCAGTGGCGACACGTTGGCGAGTCGCGCTGGGCCAAACTGAGCGAAGAATATTACATCCTGGACGCGACGCACCCCGACGCGTTCGAGTACCTGCGACAAGTGTTCCGTACCTGGCGGCATGAGTGGGGCTGTGAATATTTCAAGACGGACTTTATGCACTTTGGCAGCGACTACGGTCCGGATCGGGTCGTCTGGCACACGCCAGGGATGACGCGCATCGAGATTTGGCGCAAGGTCGCGGAGATGATCCGTGAGGAGATCGGCGATGCGTTCTGGTTGGGCTGCGGCTGCCCCTTGTGGCCTGGGGTTGGGCTCCAAGATGCCATGCGCATTGGCAATGATGTGGGCGTAGAGTGGAAGGGACGACTATCCGCCCAGTCTCTCCTCAGTGATCTGGCCACCCGAAACTACGCCAACCAGATCCTGTGGCAGATAGACCCTGACTGTGTTCTCTTGCGGGACAAATATCATAATCTGACTGATCACGAGGTACACTCGTTGGCGCTTTACGCCGGCATGAGTGGCGGAATCCTGATGACCAGTGACGATTTGCAGGAATTAACCGATGAGCGGATGCGTCTTTGGAAGTTCCTTTTATCAATGGACTCGAGTCCGTCCACCTTTCCCCTGCTGGGGCGTTCCCCCGTTCACTATGACCGTATTCGTCTGAAAACTCCGAACACCCCCTTACCTCTGGACAACCCGCAGTCTCTGAACAACCCACTAAACCACGAGCCTCGCCTGCTGGATCCGGTCATCGTTCAAGTTCGGCCGAAGCTCAATGCAAACAGTAATCTCAGCGCCATATTCATTTTGAATACAGGCGAGTTTCCCGTCCAGCGCACGTTTGACCCGGCGTTACTGGGACTAAGCGGCTCTTTTTGGGTTTATGATTGGTGGCAGCACCAGGCAAGTTCGGAAGCTGCCAATCACCTCTCGGTGACCTTAGATTCGCACGAGGGTGCCCTTCTGTTACTTTCTAAAGAGCCTTTTTCAGAAGATTTTCTTGTCGAGTAGGTTAGTACTATAGTTTTTCAGAAAAAGATTTTGATAGGTCGTCATGCCCGAATGTTTTTATCGGGCATCCACGTGGCTCTAGGCGATGGATTCCCGCTAAACTTGTCCTCGCGTAGACGGGGAAGCATGCGGGAATGACGGTTCGATTCAAATTGTTTATTTGAACGTCTATACAACGTATCGAGGATTTTATCGCTATGACCATAAAAATTGCCATTATCGGGGCCGGATCGCTCGGCTTTACGCGCAAGCTTATTCATGACATCGTTGCTGTACCCGAATTAGCGGATACGGTTTTTCACTTAATGGATATTTCCCAACGTAATCTGGAAATGATCACCCAACTCGTTGAGCAGGATATCGCCGCCAATCAGCTGCCGACCACGATCAAGGCGACGCTGAACCAACGCGAAGCCATTACGAATTGCAACTATGTCATCTCCGTTGTGCGGCCGGGTGGACTGGAAGCATTCCAAACAGACATTGAAATTCCCTTGAAATACGGCATCGATCAGTGCGTGGGCGACACCATCTGCGCCGGAGGCATTATGTATGCCCAGCGCACCATCCCCGTTATGCTCAACATTTGCCGGGATATTCGAGAGGTCGCCAAACCCGATTGTATTTTCTTTAACTACACCAATCCCATGGCCATGAATGTCTGGGCTTGTAACAAATATAGTAATGTGCCGACCATTGGGCTTTGTCATGGGGTGCAGCACAGCCATTACCTGATCGCCAAAGCGATTCAACATTGGGCCAGAAGCACGGGGTTGATTGATTCGGAAGAAACGGTATCGACCGATGACGTCGACATTGTGTGTGCTGGGATCAACCATCAAACATGGTACATCCGCATCCAATGGCGCGAAATGGATATGGTGCCCCAGCTCTTGGAAATTCTGGAGGCGCATCCTCGTTACGCTCAGCAAGAAAAAGTACGCATCGATGTCTTGCGTCGCTTTGGTTATTTCAGCACCGAGTCAAACGGCCATTTGAGCGAATATCTGCCGTGGTATCGCAAACGGCCGTCAGAAATTGCGCAGTGGATCGACTTGTCTGAATGGATCCATGGGGAGACCGGGGGCTATTTGCGGCACTGTACCGAAGGACGCAACTGGTTTGAGAGCGAATTTCCGCAATGGCTGGCTGAAGAGCCACCCGTCATTGCTTACGACAAACGGAGCGAAGAACACGGTTCCTACATCATCGAGTCGCTCGAAACGGGCCGGCTCTATCGCGGCCATTTTAATGTGGTCAATCGCGGCCATATTACCAACTTGCCCGCCGGCTGTATTGTGGAAATCCCCGGCTATGTCGACAAAAACGGACTCAATATGCCTGTCGTGGGCGATTTACCGCTGGCCTGCGCGGCAACGTGCGCCAGCAGTGTGCGGGTGCAGGAAATGGCCGTGGAAGCAGCCGTTCACGGCGACGTCACGCTGCTCAAACAAGCCATGCTCCATGACCCCCTCGTCGGAACGGTTTGCAATCCCGAAGAGGTCTGGCACCTGGCCGATGAGATGTTAGTGGCTCAAGCCGCCTGGCTGCCCCAATACGCCGAGGCTATCCCAGCCGCTCAAGCGCGTTTAGAAAGGGAGTCAGACAGTCTCGATTGAGATGACAACGACAATGAAAATGTCAGTTGGATGGTTGGATGGTTGGATAGTGGGATGACAACTAACCAACCAACCCACTAACAACTAACCCACTATTTTCAAGAGAGATACCTCTATGAACAAAATGACAAAATTCGTGTCTAAGCCATCGGGCAAAATTACATTACTCACAGGTAGTGGACTGCTAGGACTATTTTCACTCTGTCTTGTCTGTTCTGTTTGCGTTTTGTTTTTCAATCTCGGCGGCCAAAGCAGCACGGTTACCAGGAACGATAGCACCTCACTTCCCAAAATCCAACGTCTAACAGAAACTTCTCCAAACTCCACGATAGAAGAAGAAATTGTTTCTCCTCCTTCAACGGAAACCTCGCCCCCAAATGGAACCGATCCAAACGTTACCGGCAGTAATGAGCAGTCCACACCGCAAGCTTCGCACCAAAGTAGACCCGCTCCAAACGTTACTGGCAGTAATGAGCCGTCCATACCGCAAGCTTCGCACCAAAGTAGAACCGATCCAAACATTACCGGCAGTAATGAGCCGATACCAATGGAAACGCCGCTCCAAAATAGAACAGATACGAATTCTAATGACAGTAATGAGCCGATACCAACGGACCCAGCGGCTATATTTGAAGAATTACAGTTACTTTTTGAGCGTGGACAAAGTATGGAAAATCTCAGAAATTCTGATGATAATGCTGTCATCGAGCAGTGTACTACTCAGATGCGTGAGAGCCAAGCCAGGGTAGAAGCGCTTCAAAGCCAAGCTGTGACTCTGCCAAAACAATTTCTAAGCTTAAAGGTTTTCACTGGCGAAGTGTGGCGTTGTGTATCGTGTTCGGAGGATGCTTCAGAGCATTGTGATAAAGCAGAGTCTTTAATGGAAGAAGTAAACCTTCTTTTAGAGTAGGTTCTTTAAACTTTACAACTTCAGGGATGTGATCAAATGGAGAGTGGAATGGTTGAGGGTGCTCGGAGAGAGGGATAGTTGGTCGCTGGCTGGTTGGCTGGTAACTTCCCAACCAACTGTCCAACAAACCATCCATTCAAAAGGTGACAGTCACAGACTAAAGCGCGGAGTTCGAGGCCGGCGGCGTTGACGTTGCCGTTGGCGGCTAACAAGAAAACACCTTGGCGGGAATCGGCTTCGTCAAAGGTAAGGTTATTGCCTTCCAGCCGGGCGGTATGACTCGGTGACAGCAGCTCGTTGGAGGCGCCTTTGCGCATATTAATGTAGGTGATGACCTCTGGTTGGCGCATACTGGTACGCTGCTTTTCCAAGGTGGCTTGTAAACGGAACAGGTCTTGAAAGTTGCTGTCAGGCCTGATCAAAATAACCAGCTCGTGCCGTTTGGAGTCGTAATAGTCATCGGGGCCGTCAAAGTTGCCGCGCAGCGACAGCTTAAAGGACATCAGGTCGGTGTTAATGCGTTTGCCGTCCAACAGCGCGCGCAGAACGGCTTGCTTGAAATCAATAAAGAAAGTGTACATCTCGGCAGTGGTTAGGGCAGAGTTGTTGGCGCGCATCATCTCGAAGAGCTGGTCTAAGTTGATGGTCTCATCGACCATCATGTTGGCTCGGTACTGATTAGCGCCGTTCATAAAATCGTTAGGGTAGGTTTTATATTTGAGTTTTGGCATGAGTTATCTCCTTAGCGAAGTAAGAATGGGCAGAATGAGTGATAACGATTTAACTTATATTGCCATTATACGCCAGGTAATGGTCTCTTGAATAGAGCCAAAAGTCCCTGCTTTTTTGCCTTATAGTACTTAATACAGTGTAAACAAAGAAAGGTA
>JAGRCC010000197.1 GCA_020433785.1 Anaerolineae bacterium | reverse complement strand
AGCCGCAGCGGGCGCTCGACGGTGATCTTCCAGTAGCCAAAGGCTTCGTTGGGGAAAATCTTGGACTGCTCGCTCTCGGCAAAGTCCAAAAAGGCATCGCTGATGCGTCGGATATCGTCGGGGGCCAGCTCGCAGTTCTTCTGGCCCAGGTTTTTGCGCAGCTTGCGGTACCAGTTGGTGGCGTCGATCAACTGCGCCTGGCCCCGGCGGTGGGCCGGCTTTTTGTTGGTCAGCACCCAAATGTAGGTGGCGATGCCGGTGTTGTAAAACATATTCAGCGGCAGGGCGATGATCGCCTCCAGCCAATCGTTCTCGATAATCCAGCGCCGGATGTTCGACTCGCCCTGGCCGGCGTCGCCGGTAAAGAGGGACGAGCCGTTGTGAACCGTGGCCAGCCGCGCCCCAAAGGGCGAGTTCTGCGGCGCTTTCATCTTGCTGAGCATATTGACCAGAAACATCAACTGCCCATCCGACGAGCGGGTGACCAGGCTGAACTCCGGGTCGTCGCCGTAGGCAAAGACAAAGCGGGGGTCGGCCATATCCTTTTTGTTGCCGCCGGACAGCCGCTCCAGGTCGGTTTTCCAGCTTTTGCCGTAGGGCGGATTGGCCAGCATAAAATGGAACTCGCGGCCCGGATAGGCATCGGCCGACAGGGTGGAGCCAAAGGCGATGTTGTCGGCCTGCTCGCCCTCGCCCTTAATCAGCAGGTCGGCCTTGCAGATGGCGTAGGTTTCGGGGTTGATCTCCTGCCCAAACAGGTGAATGGAGACCGATTTGCCGTGCGCCTGGGCCTGCTCGGTCAGCACCGTTTCGGCCACGGTCAGCATGCCGCCGGTGCCGCAGGCGCAGTCGTAAACCAGGTAGCTGCTGTCCTCGATCTGGTCGGCCACCGGTCGCAGCACCAGGTTGGCCATCAGCCGGACCACCTCGCGCGGGGTAAAGTGCTCCCCGGCCTCCTCGTTGTTCTCTTCGTTAAAGCGGCGGATCAGCTCCTCGAAAACGTAGCCCATGCCGTGGTTGTCCAGGCCGGGCAGTTTGACACTGCCGTCGCCGTTCAGCACCGGGTTGGGGCTAAGGTTGATGGTCGGGTCGATGAACTTCTCGATGAGATAGCCCAGCACATCGGCCTCGCTCAACTTGCGCAGTTGGTTGTAAAAGTCGAACTTGGTGATGATCTCCTCGACGTTGTGGCTGTAGCCATCCAGATAAGCCTTAAAATTCTGGCGAAGCTGCTTGGGGCTATCGAGCAGACTGCGCAGGGTAAACGACGAGGTATTATAAAACGCCTGCCCGGCCGCCGCCCGCAGCGGCGCTTCCTGGTTAGCAATCCCCGCCGCATCCAGCGACGCCTTCATTTGCAGCACCGCCTCTTTCGTCGGCTCCAGCAGCACATCCAGCCGCCGGATGACCGTCATCGGCAAGATCACATCGCGATATTTCCCGCGCACATACACATCCCGCAGCACGTCATCGGCAATATTCCAGATGAAGCTGACAATTCGGTTATGGGTGGTGTGGTTCATTAAAAGGTATACTCCATGATAGATTGAGCAAGGTGACCGGCACTTATTGGTCGAGCTTGAGCCTGTGAATTTTCAAAACGAACTTGCGCTTTTAGGAGAAAGTGCCGGTCACCTCAATAGCGGCTCTGAGGCTTCTGTCGTAGATCCGTCGTCACACCATGTTCAATAGTACATGCTGTGCCATATTGCATAGTCTTTCGACAACATCCGCCATTGGATGCCACCGACTACAACATATAGGATGGTATTGATACACTTGTACATATCCAGGCTGCGCGATAGTCCGCTTGGTTTGGCTGACGGAATCAATTTAATAGCCTATTGGTTATAGGTCATATTCGTTGGGTATAGTTTTTTGTTGACACTTCAACTTTTATCACCACCCAGGAACTAAAAATCACCGGTATAGGGAATGGACTGCCAGTTTAGTTGGTCATCAGGTTTACCTGAATGCACTCTAACGAATTTACAACATTATTAACTCAACAAATAGTCACCGAATAGGACTTGAAAAGGTACTACCACCTTCACAAGGCCCCACCTTCACCCGTTTGCTTTCTGGAGAGATATGTTTCTCAAAATTACCTGATGCATCTCGTTTTGCTATTTGAACAGCCCAGTAACCACAGCCCTGAAAATTGGTTCGTAGTTCTGAATACCATTTCCCATTGAAATATTGAGTTTTTTTTGAATCAGTTGGATCGGCGATGAGTGTATCGTAAGAAAATGGGGCATTAAACGAGTTATAGATTTTTATATCAAAATACCAATCTTGATTAGCAACTAACTCCTTGCCTTCCCACTCCCAAATAAATTGTACTGCATTATAATCAATCGGTTTTGGAACTGGGATACCTAGGACTTTATCTATTTTCAAAAGGGATTGGGCATCTTCAAAATACGGAATACACAACTTCCAACCAGGTTCGATAACATCTGAATCTTCGATTTTGGGATATGTTAAATCGCGTATAGACTTTGCATTAGTCGCATCTACGATTGTTAGATAAGCTAGGGGATTACCTAAGAATTTATCAGCTATTTTAGATAACAAATCATCAGATTGTACTACAACATCAAACTCGCAAGCCATCGTATTCACTTCTTCTTGGGCCAATGTACCAATCGGTATAAAGACCAAAATCACGAACCATAGGAAAATTATAAAACGACTATTATTGTGCATAATACACCCGTTTGTGATTTGCTAATCTATTTCAGCAAAGGTGGCAGACACGGTGGCTCTTGCTGTAGATACTTTTTGCACTCCTGAGTTGTTAGTGGTCGTAAGTGATTTAGTGCCAACTGCTTCAATTCATCAATATCCAAAGTATGAACAATCACTACGCCATCGCCACCAGCTGTAGCTAAATGTTTTCCATCTGGACTGAATGCTAATTCATTAACACCATCTAAGTGACCAAATAAAGTTAGTAATTCTGTTCCGTAATTGGCATCCCAGATTTTTGCCGTCTTATCTTTACTTGCTGTAGCCAGGTACGCTCCATCTGGACTAAATACAACATCTCCTAAAGATGATGAATGACCAAACAGAGTGAATATCTCCTGGCCAGAATTAGCGTCCCAAATTTTTGCTGTATGATCCCGACTAGCTGTTGCCAGGCGTTGTCCGTCGGGACTAAATGTGACACCATCTACTCCAGCATTATGACCCTGGAAAACTAGTTGTTTTTTCCAAGTTGTTGTATTCCATACCGCCGCTATTTCATCATAACTTGCTGTTGCCAAACGCGTACCATCTGGACTAAAAGCAATGCGTGCTGTAAACGTAATATGTGGAGTAAAGGTAGATATCTCCTCACCAGAATCAGAGTTCCATTTCTTAATAGTTCCATCAACACCTGTCGTGAGTGTATACGTTTCGTCAGGACTAAAGGATACATCGTGAACTCCGGTAGTATGTCTAGATAAAGCTAACAACTCTCGACCAGTTGCAGTATCCCATACTCTTGCAGTCTCATCACGACTCGCAGTAAGTATACGTGTGCTGTTTGAGTTGAAAACGATGTGTACAAGTACATCTTGATGCCCCTCCAATGTCAATAACTCTTCACCAGTAGTAGCATTCCATAATTTTCCAGTGTTGTCCCAGCTAGCGGTAGCAAGGTACTGTCCATCTAAACTAAAGGCAACATCCCGGACTTTATCAGTATGGCCACCTAGTACCGCAATCGGTTCACTCCCATAAATAGCCCAGATTCTTGTTTTGCCGTCATTTCTACTTGTAGCTATACGTGTTCCATCCGGGCTAAATTCGACCCCATAAATTCGATTATCTTCAGAATCTGTATAATTCAATTCTTCAGAAAAGTTTATCAATACTTGCGGAGAATTGACTCCCCAAAGTTTCACGGCACCATCAAGGTTAGATGTGACAAAATACATTCCTGTAGGGCTAAAACTCACCCCATAAACTGGGCTTGTATCACTAAAAAATCCAGCAACTTGGCCAGAGGTAACCTTCCAGAAAATTATTTTTTTGTCATCACTCACTGTAACCAAATATTCTCCATCAGGACTAAACTCAATATCATTTATTGGCGCCTCATGACCAGACAAGGACAGGAGCTTTTCGTGTGTGGTAGTACTCCAAATTTCAGCGTTTCCATCATCCCACGCAACGGCTAGATATACATCATCTGGGCTGAAGGCAACAGTTCTTGTCTTCGTGATGTGGTTAGAAATAGCAAATATTTCTTGCTCTGAATTAACATCCCACACCTTTGCTGATTTGTCTTGACTAGCAGTTGCCAAATAGGTCCCATTGGGACTAAAAGCAACATCGAAAATTGTATCCGGATGTGCTTTCCAAACATGTTTCTGCTGTCCTGATGAGATATCCCAAATGATAACTTTGCCATCTCCACCAGATATCGCTAAAAGCGTTCCGTCAGAATTGAATGCGGCTCCGTAAATATTATTATCAGTAGATAGAGACTGCAATTGTTGTCCAGAAACCACATCCCATACTTTCACAGTGCCATCTTCGCCAGTAGTGGCAAGTTTATCTCCGTCTGAACTGAAGGCTACATCGTATACCGGACCTACGTGTCCAGACAAGACAAATTGCAATCTTGAGGACTGAAGAGCCTTTCTGAGTGCCTCATTCGCCTCTTTTGTGTGAGCTTCTGAGATCGCGAATACACCTAAAGCTACACTTAACCCAATATCTTTATCTAAATTAGCTTCAGCAGCTACCGCCAATTCACGAGACTTAGCTTTGTGTGCTTCTTGTTCGGCTAAAGTAGCATTTTGGTTTGATTGTATTCCAATCATTATGGCAAAAACTGCTAAAATTGCAGCTACGGCCCCAATTACTGCCAACAATCTTGCTCGTATCCTGAGTTTCCTAGCAGCTATGGTCTGTTCCTCGGCTCTTTTTTCGGCCTCGGTTGCCAACTTACGGACTGCTTCCAACTCGCGCTGCTGTTGTTCTTCCTGCTCTCTGACCAGGCGGTTACGCTCCGTAATGCTCATCTCTAAAAAAGCCCGCTCTAACGCGTTCAAATTGTCGTCTGCGGTAGCCCACTCTTCAGCCTGTTTCAAACGAGTGCCATGGTAGAGAAAGCTCGGGTCGCGGGCATTGTCGTTCCACTCTTGTGCTGACTCCGCCAAGCGCCGGTGGGTACGCAGTGCTTCCCTATCTTCGTTCAGCCACTCCCTTAGCAAAGGCCACTCCCTGATCAGGGCTTCGTGAGCGACTTCGGCGTGAGCGGTTTCGTTTTCGTCTAAGCGGGGCGGCTCAGTTTCTTCGGCAGTCGCTACGGCCGAAGAGGTTGCGATCAGGCGGGCATCGGCTAGGGTCTTGAGCACGCTTTCCACCTGAGACCGCAGTTCAGGTTTGAGGATCAGTTCGGCTAGCGCCACCCGGCGGCGGGTATCCTGGGTGCCTTCACCCAGTTCGGTCAACCGCAAAAAAACATTGCGGGCAATTTGCTGCTGCTCCGGCGTTAGCTCGTGGTAGACCCGGTCGGCGGTGTGGGCGATGGCCCCCTGCACCCGGCCGGCTTGGGCGTAGCCAGCTAGGGTCATCGTCCGAACCCGGCGGCGCTGCCAGGTTTCTAGCAGGGCGTGGGACAGGAGAGGCAGCGCGCCGGGTTCGCGGCCCACATCAGCCAGTAGCAGATCCACCAAGCCAGGCTCAAGCTGCCAGTCGCCGCGCTCGGCGGGCTGTTCGATGGCAGCTCGCAGTTCAGTCTGACTCATCGGACCAATGTACTCTTGCTGTTTGGCCAGCAGCAGGCGCAACTGCTCATACTGGCCGCAGTGGGCGTAGAAATCGGCCCGGAGAGTGATGACCACAGTCGTCGGGCCGTCCGGCTCGGCCACGGCAGTGAGGAGGTTGTCCACAAAGGCTTGGCGTTTGGCTTCGTCTTTACAGAGGGTAAACAGCTCCTCGAACTGATCGACCAGCAGCAGCAGGCGGTTAGCCGGCTTGTCGCTCAATAGGCGGTGGACGGCCAGGTCCAGGCTGCGGGCATCGGCGGTCAGGTCATCGATTAGGATGCTGGTGTCTCGCACCGACTCGCTGTGGCGGGTCAGGCTGGCAGCCAACTCCTTGAGCGGGTGGGCCGTCGGCGTGATGAGATGGTAGGCCCAGCTTTGGCTGTCCTTGGGTGGCTGGCTGCCGTCGCTGAGCGGCTCGCCGCGTTGGAGGGTCTCTACCAGGCCCGCCCGTACCAGCGAGGACTTACCGCTGCCGGAGGCTCCGACCACGGCCAGGAAGTTGTTAGTTTTCAGACGGTTGACCAGCTTGGCGGTCAGCGCCTTCCGGCCAAAGAAGAGATCGGCGTCGATCACATCGAAATATTGCAGGCCCTTATAGGGTGACTCGCCGGGGGCGGGTGATTCGTCTTTGGCCTCAACCTTCTCCATCTCCGGGGTTTGGTATACGGTGATGTTGACCGTCCCCCCGTCGCTGGCCTGGCCGATGTAGCTGCCGTGGGCTGATTGAGTCGTTTTATTCTCGCCGGTGATATCGCCGCCGGCTGTGGTCTCGGTATGGATATCGCCGGTGGTGATGGTGCTGCCGCTGATGTGGCTGAAGTCAACCCCGCCGATGTTGAGGGTGGTAATCACCTCGGTGGCCTGACGTGCCTCGATGGTGACAAGCAGCGGGCGAAGCTGCTCGCGCCAGTCGGTCTCGGTGAGGTGGCCGGTGGCGAGTTGCTCGGTGAGGGTGATGGCTTTGTGGTGGTCGTCGATTTCGGCGTGCAGAGAGACATCGGCATCGTCTGAGGTCCGTTGCTTTTGCAATATATCGAGGCTTTCTCGCAGCCGTTGGAGGAGGACGGTAGAGTCGGTCATGGTCATAAAACTTTAGAGTGCGCTGTCGAAAATTCGGCGCTCTCTTGACCTGGCTGCGTCTTCGTGCTAAGATGAGGCTAACAACAAACCACGGCCAGGTCATTCTGGTCTAATGTGTACAAAGACCCCGAGGCGGCTAACCTTTCTGGGGTCTTTTTCAATTCTCCATATTGTATCACATCTGTTATCCCACTGACAACCGGACATAAGTCACTTCTGACAAATTGAAACAGGTGATCGCTTATGAAACATTCATCATCAGATATGGAATATTAAGTCGCCATTATCGTTCCTAAAATGAATGCCACAATTTGTTTGCTAATTGTAAGTACCAGCGGCGTGACCTTAGCTACATTTTCTGCCGCCTTTACCAATCCATCTCCGGTAATCTCTAGTGACTTACGATTTGGTTTTTCTTTATTGGCCTTTTCTACTAAGTCTTTAGCAGTTTCGGCCACAGCCTCGGTTTCTTCGGAAATACCGGGATCTTGGTTGGCTGCTTCTTCGAGGGCCTCATTAAGTCGAATTATTAAATCTTTGAGAGTTTGTTTATCCTCGTCCGAAGCATACGGAATGGCGCCAATCGATTGAGTGACGTTAGTTAAGGTGGACCGCACATTGAGGACGGCTCCACGAAAATCACCGCTAAAAGTATCACCTTTTTCAATGTTCATATCATTGGCGGCGTTGTATTGGTCACCATGAACAGTTTGACCTTCTTGGTTAAAAACAGACATTGAATCAACCCCTTTTAGATTTACTATTACTCTCCAAAAAAATCTCTAATTAAATTTTGGCGCTGTTCTTCTATAATTGTTTTATCAATAAAATTATGATCCATTTTTAATTCATTTATCCAATTTCTTCGCTCGGCTCGCCGCCTATCATAACGCGGATAGTCCTGTGACCACTCTATAAAAAACTCAAAGTCCTCTACGGCTCCTTTGAAATCTCCAGTAACTGCCCTAGCTAATCCGCGTGCGTCACGAATTACCCCCGAGCTTGGATCTAGAAGAACGGCTTGATCACACTCATTTATCACACTTTCAGCAGTGTTAAACAAAACTCCATGCAAACAAAGACCGTAAAAAGTATATACCCTTTCTGGATCAAGTTCGCGGGATTTTTCAAAATCCTCGTAAGCCTCTTGAGGCTTATTGAGACCTGTATATAATATTCCGCGTTGGAAATATAATCCTCCCTCATCTTCTGTTAAATTTATTGCTTTTGTGATATCCTCTATCGCTTTGTCGTTGGCACCTAAATGAGCGAATGCGCTGCCACGCCACCAGTAGTAAAGGAAATACGGTTTCTGTTGTATCGCCTTGGTGTATTCTTTGATAGCAGAATCAGGTTCGTCACAAATTATTTCATATACAATCCCCATCTGAAAGTGGAACAAACCAGATGGAAAAGTATTGATGGCAATAGTGAACATTAATCCTGCCGTTAAAACCGGCAGTAAAGTTGCCAGCCAAAAAAAAGCACGTTGTTTTTGCATTGATGGCCGGTATGCATTCTTCGCCAATGTGGCATGCGCGAAATGTTCTAATAAGAGGCGATGAGTAAAGATATAGCCGCCACCCACTCTCTGCAGAAATGTCCGTTGCCTAGAGTATTCTAAAAAGGACCTGTAATTCCATGGAATGTTTCTTTCAAAGCAAAGTAAAAAACGTAACGTAATATGTTGAATAATCTCAAAGCCGCCATACCACAGCGACGCCATTAATCCCACACTTAATCCGAGAATCGGGATAATTTCCAATCCTGTTAGACCTGAATCTAGCCAAGGGACAATGAATTGAATATTGAGATCACCCCACCAGACAATGAGTCCGGCACTTATACCAATGACGGAGCCATAACCTAGTCCAAAAATCACACTATTCCTCAAAGATAGACGGATGCCTTCATTTGGTTGTACTTTTGTCTCAACAATACTACTTATTGTGCCACCAAAAAGTAGCCCAAAGAGGATAGAAATGGATCCCATATAACCGACTATTACGCGCAAAACGAAGGAGTCGGTCGCTGAGGTTATTTGCCAAAATACCATGGCTACGACTAGCCAAGAAACTCCTGCAATTGCACCCCCATATAGAGCCCCTTTCCACGACCAGGTTAACGCTTCTGTAGTTTGAATATCGTTTGTAAGACTTTCTCGTCCCCCTCTCAATCCATAAATCCAACCAGTCCCAAAAATTCCTGCAAATCCGAAAGTTATCAGTCCAACTACGGGGCCAGTACTTATTGCGAAGTACAACGAAAAAATAAGGCCAAGAATTATTCCCAATACTAGACTACCACTCAAAATTATCATTAAATTCTGGCGGTGCTTTTTCTTTGTCGCAATATCACGACTCAATTGTATCTTATCAATGACTCCAAAACCCAGTCCTAATATTGACCAAGTGAGCATTATTGCTAACAAACCAAACGTAAATTCCTCTCGAAAACCTTGCTTAAACACACCACCAAATCCAAACAGAATGAGTAATGTAGCACTGCTGGCGACAACTGCAATGAGCAATCGTGACCACAAAAAGTAGACCCATTGAAGCGAATTAGTTCTGAGCCAACTTGGCTGTAACTGATCGATGAGAAAAACGGTGTGATTATGTTGAACCAATTGTTGAGCGAGCCAAGTGAGCCAATAGACTGTTTGTTGGTCTGAATAAGGTTTGTTTGCCTTTCCTTTCCAGTTGAGCATTCTCTCAATATAGATTTTGAATAGATGCTCACGGCGGACTTCAACCGTCTCCAGTGGATGGGTAATCTGTTCTGCACCATCCTGGTAGGCTAGACTCATTATATTTAACATTAACGGTGATTGTGCCAGCTCACGTAGAGGCGGGTCTCTCTGCAAAGTTTTCCTTAATGAAGCAAGATTTGGACTAACTCTGTCCAAATACTCATCAATTTGGCTGGCTGATAACGGTTCAAGACGAATAGCCCCATTGAGCCGCAGTCGATTTGGGAGGTCGGTATATTCTCGTAATCGGCAGCAAACCACTATTCCGGCAAGGCCAATTTCATTACCAAAAGTGTTTATTGCTTCCACGCAAGCACTCCGCTGGATAGCTTGAACCTCGTCCAACCCATCCAGCAAAGGAAGTATTCGATTAGTCATCAACCATTTTTGGCCTATTTTAGTAGGTATTTGATATTTGGTGGACAATTCCATTACCAACCATTCGATAAGGGGCTTTCTTTGTGTCCAAGAGGATAGATTAAATATTACGGGGATTGGCTGGGTGAATTGTTTATCAGCTTCAGCTATATCAATTAGTTCACGGGCCAACTCTAATAATGTAATCGTCTTGCCCGAACCAGGCTCGCCTAAGATAAGCATTGCTCGGTTTAAGTCATCAAATATATCTCGTATATTTATTTCACGAGGAAGGGGCTTTGGTTCTTGGTTCGGCAACTCGAGTACACTTTCCCAAGGATGTTGCACAGCGTCGAAGTCTGTTTTTTTATCTAAAGTCAAGAAAATACTTGTGTGGATAGAGTTTTCTAGGACTCCCTCGATCCAGAAGGTTTTTACCTTTTGAAGTAATATAGTTAAATCACGCTGCTCGTGGACCTCGGGCGTTGGTAATATCGCTGGGGGTTCATCATAGATGTACGTAGGACCTTGGAATACTTGATTTCCAGCGATATTAAATTGTTTGCCGTATGTAATCTGACTCTGTTGTTCAAATTGCGTCATTTGTTCCCCCAATATGATCCCAAATGTGGCGAATAAATTGCAATAGCTGATGAGGAATAAACAGCATCTACTTTGATCTGTTGGAATACAGTTTATTTTGATGCAGCGCTTTACGGGGCAAAGATTAAGTGTTAATTGGGGGTTGAATTAGGCAAAGAAAAACGCGCCACCATTGACCAGGTGACGCCACCGTGCTAAGATATAAAAAATCGCTTGGGTGGTTGCGTCACCCGACATTTACTTAAGCCCCGATCTCAACGGGGCTTTTTATTTTGTTAATTTTATCATGTCTTAAGTTTTAACACAATGAGACTTTGGGCAGGTTTTTTATTATTCCGTTACGTGCGACTGTTTTTCGCAAAAACAATCGGGTTGGAAGTCGTCGGTATAAGTAGGAGCAGGTCGGACTGGGGGTAACTAGATTGTGCATCGTATTTAGTGATTCCGGTACTGAAAAACAGGCGGCTGTTTGAATGCGGCATAATAAGCGCCGATCAAATCGACCTCCCATTCGCGACGTTGATGAGGCAAGGTCCCCTCCGGCAGCGAATGATACGACATCACAGGCAGATAGGGCTCCCAATTCTTTCTTGAATGTGTTTTGAGCCGTTTCGCCAACTGATGCGACTCGCCAATATACAGCAGTGTACCTGTATTGCCATCGAGGATTTTGTATAAACCATCACCAACTGGTACCTCTTTTGCAATAACCTTATCAAATGGTATCACTCTTGACCAAGCCAACTCCATCCAAGTTTGATCTTGGGGTTGCCCTTGTAATTGAAGCGCTGGCAAACTCGGACCACTCGCCAGACTAATTTGGCCCAGAGGGAGTTTTTGTCCCTTGCGTCCCTGTTTTCGGTTACTCGGCCATGAGTAGCATGGGTGAAATCGGCCATGATTACAAAGGGTGGACTCGCCATACTCCAGACGATGTTGCCACAGCAGCATATCTTCCAATACCTGTCGCTCTTGATTACTGCCGGAAAACTCTGCAACCGAAAACTCATATTGTAGGCCATTTTCAACCCGCCAGGCCCACAAGCACGTGCAGCCGTGTGTGGATCGTTAAATGGCATCTCATCCCGGTGGCAGTAAGCCAACATTCGCAAACGGGCGCGTAATCCCATGTGAGTCTGGCCAATATAAACCAGTTGCGAGCCATCAACAGGGCGAACTCGGTATATGCCCGGCACATCAGGGATCGTCCGCCCGATTATGTTTAGCTGATCAAGCGAGTGCCAGTCTGTCCAGGTAAGAGTACACCAATTTTTAGAGAAGAATGAGGGATTCACCCCACCTCCCTTACTCGAATTGTCGCTGCGTAGGTTATCCTTGGTACCAGAACTTGATTAATTTCCCCACTACGCCATCTCTTCATCCGACAGCGTTTCCAGCCGAGCCGTACGGCGCACTTCCACGGCGCGGTCGGTGCCGTAGTCGTTGAAGTAGCGGTGGAAGGTGGACTCTCGGGTGCGACGCCGTTGCAACCCGGCATATTCGCGATAGGAGCAGCAGCTAAAGCGCACGTCACACAGGCGGCAGATGCGCCGGCCAAAAATGCTGCGAGAGCCGGGCATGGGCGCGGCCAGTGTGTCGCTAGAGGGCGGAGTAAACTCACCTGCCTCAATCGCATCGACCACCGTGCCAAAAGCCTGGATAGTGGCCTCAACCTGGCCGGCGTCAAATTCAATCTCAACCAGCGGATCCCACCGAGTCAACTCATCTTCCAACGCTTGTTCATTACCGTCGGCCAGCGCCTCTGCAATGCCGTCCGGATAGGCCGTGGCAATCACCGCTGTCTGGTCAAGCTGTTGTTGGTGCAGTTCTTGCCAGATGTGAGCATAGACATTGAGTTGCTGTTGGTACAATCCGGTGTTGGCCCGCACATACTCCAGATCGTGCGATTTAATATCGTACATGATGGTCTGGTCGTCCTCGCGGATAATATCAACGATCCCTTCGATACCAAAGACTCGCCCCGCCGGCGATGTTTGCTGTGGCAAATTTAGACGTACTTCGGTATCGGTGACGCGGGTGGCGATGGCGCGCATGCGCCGCCAGTAAAGAAGGATCTGATTCAGGGCGGCCTGCTTCGAGTCTTCGGTGAGGGGTTGGCCACCGTCGAACATGATCCGCTCCAGGTTATCGGCGAATTGTTCGCGGATGAAGGCTTCGATATCGGCTTCTGTGTAGGGGGTTCCATTTGTGGGTGTCATGCGGTTTGTCTCCTTGTACGAATTAAGAATTGGTGTAAGTCTTCAAGCGTCTGGTGAATAACGCTGCCAAAGACCATGGTCTCGGTAGCGGAGGGAGCGAAGCCATACTTTCGGAAAAGCATGTACTGGCGGGGACACTTCTGGTAGAGCAAGTAGTCGCTGGTGTAGGAGTAATTCTTGGGCAGATCTTTGTG
>JAGRCC010001173.1 GCA_020433785.1 Anaerolineae bacterium | reverse complement strand
CCGCCGGCCGGCATCGAGGTCGCGGTGATCGAAAATCCCGATCTGCCCAGCCCTCACAAAGTCCCCACCGAGATCCCAACCCCAGTGCCGACCTTGACGCCCAGCCCGGCGCCGATCCCATCTGATACGCCTGTTCCGCCGCCGACGGACACCCCCGCTCCACCTCCGCCGACTCCAACGCCGGTTCAAATGGCGGCGCCCCAGGTTCAGGTGCAGGCTCAAGTGCCGTCGCAGCCAGCGCCCACCGATACTCCGGTTGTCCCAACCGATACACCTGCGCCTTCATTTCGTTTTTCGGTCAAAGAACAGGGGAATCGGGCCTTTCAGCGGACCAATTATCAAGCCATTGTTATTTATGTGGCTATTGTGACGGCCAGCAATGTCCCCATCGGCGGGCTGAAAATTGTGGGTGATCACTCTTCGGGAACCCATGTCGAAAGCGCCCTCAGTGATTGGCATTGGAGTGCAACCAACTGCCTTGATTGTGATTATGTGAAATTTGGTAACGTGAAGTTCGAGCCGGGTACCTTCTCTGACGGGGTGTGGAATATCTACGTGGCCGACAGCGCGGGCACCCCGCTATCGCCGGTGGTGCCGCTTTCATATTCGGCCGATCCCGAGCAGTGGGTGTGGGATTTCATTATTTTTGGGGAATCGTAATTAGCCGGATTTGGGGTGCTAGCTTTTCGCATTGATCCATTCAACCCAGCCTCCATCGATTTATCGAACTTAGGTCAGTAGATTTAAGAAGCCGCATCTCGAATAGATGCGGCTTTATTGATCACCACTTAGGCTCTCAGAACAATCCTAAATTGTTGTTCTAAGGTCGTAAAAGAGTTAATCAAGAGCGAAGATTTGGTTTCGTATAGATATTTGTTAGCAATTTGAGGAAAGCGCATAATCAGTTCATCGGGGCGTGGGGTTTCGAACCAATAATCGTCTAATTCTAAACTATAGGCCAGACCGGCAACGAGAGGATCGACCTCATCGCGAGTGAACAGGCCGATGATGGGTAGATTGGGCGCATTACGGCGGAGAGTAGGCAGTAAGCCCAACAGATGGCCATACAGTCCGTCTAATTCGATCAACAGAAAGTCGATCCGTTCGTCGGACAGCCGCAGGCAATCGACGAGATCGGTGCTGGTTTGGACGGTGACCCCTTCAATGGCCAGAGTTCGCGCGATATTTTTTAACAGGGTTGAATTGCTGCCGCACAGAAAAATGGTAAGCGATCTCATGCAGGGTCTCCTGGTCAACCAAAGGCGGCTTGAGCGCCGACGATGAATAAATAGAGTAGTAACGGTAAAAGAACAAGAAAACGAATATAGAAGATGGCTCCCTCACTGCGACGACCAACAAAAACAGTGAAGAGCCATTCGGTCAGAACCAGAAAAAACGATGGCCGAAAATTGCCAGTATCTCTATTCATACCGGACCTCCTCTCCCCAGGAAGAATATTGTGTTGATAGGATTTATAATATAACTGAGGGTCAAACTATAAAGTTTGATGCCCTTAGTATAAGGCGATCCATTGGGTTGGTGAAGCGTAAAATATTCGGGTTTGTGAGGGGTAGACGGGGAAAAATAACGAGCTGAATCAGGTATAAACTACTTGGTTTGAGGCAGCAACTACGAATGATGAATGATGAACGATGAATTAGGAGTCAGGAAGCAGGGTAATTCTAATCCCTGGCTCCTGGCTCCTGGTGTTTGACTTTTATGCGAAGTTAACGGCCGTCTCTGGGATTATTCAACCAGGTTATGCTCTCGGGCATAACGTACCAATTCCACGCGTCCTTGTAGGTGCAATTTACCCATTAAATTGGCGCGGTGGCCTTCAACCGTACGCACACTGATGCTCAGTTCTTCGGCCATTTGGCGATTGGTGCAGCCCTTGGCGATCAGGCGCAGGACATCCAATTCACGGGGGGTAAGATCCTCTACGGGTTGATCCATTGTCTTTTTGGCCGGTGGTTCAACTGCTTGGGGCACGCTGCCGGGCGTAGAAAAATCTTTCAGGAAAGCTCGCGTCATGGTTGGGTGGATGTACATATCGCCCCGGCGGACGGCACGAATGGCATCGATCAGTTCGGACTCAACAGCCCGTTTGACGATGTACCCGGCGGCTCCGGCGCGAATGGCCTCTTGCAGCAAGCTTTCATCCTCGTGGACAGTAATAATGAGTACCTTGACGTCTGGCAGAATGTCTTTGAGGCGTTTGGTGGCCTCAATCCCGTCCAATTCGGGCATGCTAATATCCAGCAGGATCACCTCCGGAGATAGCTCCTTGGCCAATCTTAAGACCGTTGCGCCGTTTTCGGCCTCGCCAATTACTTCTAAATCAGGTTCGTTGCTTAATAAAGCCCGTAAGCCGGCTCGTAGTAAGCCTTGATCATCCGCTATTAGAATCTGAGTTGTCATAAGGAACCTCTACGTA
>JAGRCC010000196.1 GCA_020433785.1 Anaerolineae bacterium | reverse complement strand
GACGCTCGCCGCGATGCAGTCGTTGAGCGATACTAAAAGTCTGCTCCTGGGCGCGAACCGTGGGGGCATGGGCTGCCAAGTAGCGCGCAGCGGCAATCAAAGTATGGTTGCCGGCATCGGTGCCGCGCCGGCGCGAATACTGCTTAAACGCCCCTTCCACCGTCTGAATGGTATGGAAGTCGCGATCTTCTCGCAGCAGCAGCTTGCCCAACATGGCCAGGAGTTGGTCCGGCTGGCCGTCGTGGAATAGATAGCGGGCCACATAATCGGCGGCCTGGTTGACTTGCTGCTGCCGGTTAAGCAAGGCCGGCAGCTCAGCCAGAACGGGGGCCGTCTCCCCGGTATTACCGTTGGGTTGGGGCAAGGACGCCGCCGGGATGTTGAGGAAGCGGTCCAGATAAACGCTCATGGCCGCATCGAAGACGCCGCGCAGCAGTTCGATAGAGGGCGCCCGCCGCAACCCCTGTTCGATGGCATTGGCAAAGGTGAAGGTGTGCAGGGCGGTGTCCCAATCGGTGAATTCGTTGCTGGTGTGGAACCGTGCGATGCGCAAGGCCGCCGCGTAGGCAACCGTCGCCGCCAGGTCCGTCTCGGCTGCCCCGGCGGCCAGCGCCGCCAGCAGAGCCTCAACGCTGTCGCGAGGATTGTCGCTGAGGAGGGCGGGAATGAGGTCGTCACGGCCCTGCCATTGACCTCGCTGCTCACGCCCTTGGGCGACCACCTGGGGCAGCCGGTCAAAGGCCTCGTCCAGGATCTCGATTAAGTCAATCGGGTTGCGCCAGGCATTAGATTCTTCCTGGCGGCTGGCGTTGGCGTAGGCCGTGACCAGGTTGGGCAGCACCGTCTCGGCCAGGTCCCAACCGGCAATGTCTAAGGCTTCAAACGCCTTATTGGTGAAGTCAGCCACGTGGCCAATTTGAATATAGCGATGGTCGGTTACGGCGGAAAATAGGATGTCGGCCAACTGCCGGTCATCGGCTCCGGCGCGGATGGCGGAGACCAAGCAGCGTTCGGCCCCTTCGTCGTCGCGCACTTCGATGAATTGGCGAAACCAGCGTTTGAAGGTGGCGATGTCGGTGGTGTTGGTGGTCAACGGCCGGATCGGAAATCGAGGTGCGGAGCCAAAACTTTCGCGGGCCACGGCCGATAAGCCTTTGTACAAGGCCCGTGGTTTATCCTCCTGGCTCAAGTAGGGCAGGATATTCATCATACACACCAGAATCGTCAACCCCTGCCCCCAACCGGCTTGGCGATAGCGCGTGCCAAACTCCAGCCCCACGCGGAAGGGCGTCACCGGGTCGCCGTCGTGTTCCAGCAGTACCAAGGCCGCCTTGCCGATGACCAACGGCAAATCACGCTCCAAGCCCACCCGCAGTCGCTCCTGATGATGACCTTTGAGATCGTCGGGCGGGGCGATATCGACCCAAACCTCGTCGCCGCGGACCTCGACCGGAAAGGCGCGCACGTCATCGGCGAATTGGTCAAACGTGCCGCCGCTGGCCAGGTCGAAGCGGGCGTAGTGCCAGTAGCAAGTGAGGATGCCATCTTTGACCGTGCCTTTGTCGAGCGGAAAGCCCATGTGCGGGCAGCGATTATCGACCGCGTAGACCCGGTCATTGTGGGCAAACAGCGCCACCGTATGGCCGTTGACGTGAACAGCGGTGCAGCCGGCGGCTTGCACCTGGCTAAGTTTGGCGGCAAAAACGTAATTTGGACTCGATGTCATTATTTCCTCCTATGTATTATTGTAGAAAGCCGGTTACATTTAGTATAGCCGCAGCGAAGCATAATGACATCAGGCCTCAGATCAGTTAGGGTCAAGCAAAAAGGTCAGGCCAATGACCTGTCCTTTAGGGTAAATGGCTCTATTTGGAGAATCGGTGGTAGGTTGAGTTCTGGCTCACCCCGGCTTTTGCGTCTCTTCAATCGGCTGCAACTCCGAAGTACATTGGGGGCAGCGAGTGGCCTTGCGAGGAATAGTTGATAGACAGAAGGGGCATTTCTTGTGCGTCGGGATGGTGTCTTCGGCGGTACCAAAACCTTCTTCAAGCTCGCGTTCAATGCGGTTAGCCAGCCGGATGAGAAAAAACATCACCAGTGTGACAATGACAAAGGCCAGCACGTTGTTGATAAAGACCCCGTAATTGACGGTAACCGCTCCGGCGGCTTGAGCGTCGGCCAATGTGGTGTAGGGCGGGGATTGTTGCGGTCCGGCTTTGAGCATCCAAAATAAATCCTTGAATTCAACCCGACCCACAATCAAGCCCACCACCGGCATAATAATATCATCGACCAGCGACCGGGCAATGGTCGTGAAAGCAGCCCCCACCGTAAACCCAACGGCCAGATCCACTACATTCCCCCGCATAGCAAATTCTTTGATGTCGTTGATGATTTTGAGCATTGTATGTCCTTGTCATAGTTCTGGATTGAAATATAAGATACGCTGTTTGGGCCCAAACGAGTGAGCCTAAGCGGTAGCTTTAGCCTAGCACACCCATCCACTACTGACTATACCAAATAGGGTAATTCCGGTCAACACTATGAGGATTATTGAAATAGCCCAAGTAGTGTATATAAGAGGGGGTGCTGTTTAACACGCTCAGGTTATTAACCTGAGCGTGTTAAAGGGGGGATTGCTGTTGATAAACTAAGATTCCAAAATGCGATGAGCCTGCGGAGAACGACCTTCGACCTGAGCAGGAGCGTGGGCCTCAAGCGGGGGTTCATCGTAATAGACCTTGAGTTCGGCCGTATCACGCAGAAAATCAATCCGGCCGATCTCGACCCGTTTGATTGGTAGGCCGGTGCGTTCCTGGAGGTCGGCCAGCAGCTGCGTGCGATAGGCCGGGGCGATCAGCGCGATGTTTTCGTAGGTAATTTTCTTGCTGGCTTCAAAATGAAAGCCCCAACCGCGTTCCAATACATAGAGCAGTGTCACCACGGCCCCATTGGCAATTAACAACTTCACCAGGCTGTCACTTGAGGCCAGCATGGCGTTCATCACCGGCAGGGCGATGATGATGAATAAGTAAGTCATCTCCCGCGTGGGCATCTCGTCGGTGCGGTAGCGCAGCACGGAAAAGATGGCGAACAGGCCAAACCCGATGCCTACACTCACCTCAACGCTGGTTAGCAGCCCCAGGACAAAATAGATGGTGGTGTTAAAGGCCAAAAATGTAAAGACGTAATTTTTATCTTGCGTGGTTGGATAGTAAATAAATCGGACAATAAGGAGGGCCACAGCCAAATTAAGGCCAGCGCCCAGAATAAAGCTAGTGAGTTCAGTGAACATAGTCATTTCCTCGCATAAGTTTGTTGATTAAACGTAGATGGGGTTTAAAGTTGTTGTGTTTTATATGCGGATACAACATCGAGACGCCAACGCAATATTTGCTAAAACCGCTGGGTCGAATATTCATGGCTCGCATATATCGGACAAAATCCGAATGGCGATTAATGCCGTCTTGCTTGACTTCAGCAATGGCGATATTGGGCAGGACCGCATTTTGGGTATCGTTAAAAAAGTGCAGGTTGAGATCGAGCGTCAACCGTTCCCGATGATATTTACTGACCAGGGTGATGCGTGAAAAACCGTTAATGAGCTTAGGCTCCAGACTTTGGGGGTCGAGTGGCGTGTATGCGCTGACAAAGTTGCTGGTTTTGGGCGTAAAGCGGGTGACGAAAGCCGGTGTTTGCAGACGATTTTTGATGGTTCGCTCATCGACCTTATGTTTAACCTCAAGAAACGACAGATGCGTATCGACATATTCGCGACTGCGAACCTTGTAGCGATTTCGCCCGCCGGCATGGTGGCGCATATACAAGCCAAAATCAACCGTGTCGAAGTAGAGGGTGCGATAGTGGTTCAATCGAATCCCGTCCACATCCAGCACCCGGTACTCGGAGCCGAGTGCGGCCAACGCTTGATAAAGCTGGTCGGTGGTGAGGACATACTTAGTGTCGGTGCGGTTTAGCAAGGCCACTTCGTCCATGTGCGCCAGGTCGATGGCATCAAGCCGGTCCAGTAAGCCCTGCCACCGGCTCACGGCCGGTGGGATCGCCGCTTGAATAGATAAATTACGATGAAGTTGAGTGTTCATCACATGCTCCAAAACGATGTCGATGTAGGTTAAGAAAACTTTACCAAAAAGATGTTTAGATTTTGTGTAGAAATTCTGTAATTCTTGAGGAATTGGCGGCAGGACAGCAACTAAAAAAGCTTGCTTTGTTAGTCAAAGCAAGCTTTTTCGATCCATTTTTAGCTTCTTCAATTGTTTCTTGCTGAAAGTTTGGGCAGTACCAAACTATACCTCAACTCCAACCGTAAGTTTGAGGGTATAGCCGTTCGTGACATCACCGGTTACAATTGCCATCTGCAAACTGTACCCATCACCGAAAACATTATCAGAAGCGAGGGTGATTTGATTTAGATTCTCGACACTTTGCGAATAACCATCGGTGGCATAGACGGTATTACACGTGTCTTCCGGAATTGCCAACTGCGAGGTGTGAATGACGTTGCTTGAGGCGGTAGCTTCCTCCAACGAAGGATAAATCTCGAAATGGACGTGCGGCCAGCGCCCCAGATAGCAGGCCGGAAAGATGGAGGTAAAGGTCACTTTGCCCTCGCTGTCCGTCGCTTGTACCCCACGCAGATAGTCCTCATCCGTAACACCCTCACTATACAACGAGTACTCACCATCGCGGTTACAATGCCACAGATAAATGGCATAGTCTGCTAGCGGAGCACAATCTGCATTTGAATTCACCAGCGTTAATTCAATGGTGCAAGGTATGCCCTCGGCGGTGTTGTTTGTGCCAAGACTGGTACGGATATCACTCCGCACGATGCCTGACAAGGCCAGCGCGTTCAACTGCTGGTTCGATGCCTGAGACCCATCAGCCGGATAGGGACCAGCCGTTTCTTGGGGGATCTCGCTGACACAGGCTGAACTAGAATCGTCAGTGGTGGAAGTTGAAGGAGTAGCAGCTTGACAGCCAGCCAGTAACAGGCCAATTCCAGCCATCCCCAGTTTCAGAATGTGTCTGCGATCTAAGGGTGATTGCATCCACATTTGTAAGTCAGCCGTTAAGCCCAAGTCAAACAAATCAGGTTGTTCCATGAGTCGTCTCCTCTATTTACAGAATCTTGAAATATAGTTATTTGGATCTGCTGCACCCGGCTTTGAGATGATGGTCGATTTCCTTTCAAATTCAATTTGTTTCCGATTGCTATCTCATCTGCCGCCCAACTAGTCTCTACGCGGCCGTCCTTGTCGTTCAATAGGCGGGTCATTCGCCAACGTTTGTTCGAGACCGTCGACCAGGGCTTGGGTTCCCTCTGCGGTCAAACGGGCTTCGGGGTGCATGAGTAGATAGTCGCGTAACGGCATCTCGCCTGAGGTAATGACTTCGATAATCTCGTCTGCATCGGCATTGGGTTGATCCCATTCGGAAAAGTTCAAGTGCCGGCGGCCATCATTAACGTGCCCGGCAATGCGCCACGAAACCGGGGCCACATAGCTGTACCAGGGCCAAACGGTTTGATTACTGTGGCAGTCATAGCAGGCGTCTTCGGCCAGCGCCTGAGTCTCGGCTGAATTCCACTGTATCTCTTGAGTTACGGCCGGATTCTCCCTCGAAACCGGTATGAACTGCATTAAAATAAAAATACCAACCAGTCCTAGCCCGGTAAAGATGAAGATTCGTTTGAATTTTTTATCTTGATTACTCATTTATATGATCCCATTATTTTGAAGTATGTCTTTCAATTGCGTGATGTAAAAGGGTTTAGCCAGAAAACCAATTCGATTTAAGGAGCACAGTCGATTGTATATTTCTCGGCCGTTGTGGGCGCCTGTCATTAATACCACGGGAATATCGGGTATTATTTGTCGAGCCGCCTCGGCCAAAATCAATCCGTTCATATCCGGCATGTGATAATCGGTTAAAAGTAGATCGAACGACTGCTGTTGAAGTTGGCTCAAGGCGGCCTGGCCATTTGCCACAGATACGACCTGACAATCTAAAATTAGATTAAGATAACTGTCCAATATTTCCCGGTATAGATGGTCATCGTCTACCAGTAGAATTCTCTTTTTATCCATAACATTCTATCCTTAATTAACGCATTTCACCACCTAACCGGTTAGACCAAATCAATAGACGACCAGGCAAGCTTTAATAAGACCTCGATACACTCGGTCTATTCAGGCTGCTGCGGTTAACTCATAAGTTACGCCCGCCCGCTTGACCCGGAAACTGTTTGCCATGCGTTTATAATGAGTTAATTAGCGAACCGTCACGATGTAGTTGAGTTCGGCGTAGACCACCCTACCGGAGTTGCGCAGTTCGGTCAATACCTTTTGCTCTTGACCAGCCGTTACTGTTAATTTCATCACACCAATCTGATCGATCGTGCCGGCGACCTTGACCTCGTATTCAGCTAATTTGGCCGGGTCGAGAACATTGTTGACGGTGACGCCGCTGCGAAGTTTAAGCAGAATCTCGCCGGGCTTGTAAGGCGCTTCGACCTCCCCGGCAGCCGCCGCTAATGCTGAGTTGAACCCATCTGGTGTGGCGGTCGTCTGTTGGCTGTCCAGTGCGGCCTCAGCGTCGATTCGGCCGTAGCCAAACTGGCTGTCCCAACCACTGCTGCCCAAATCTTGGGCTGTGTTTCTGATTTGGGCGCGCACCTCCTGGTTGGTCCAGTCCGAGTTTTGCGACCAAATTAAGGCGGCCAGGCCGGCCACGTGAGGAGAAGCCATCGAGGTGCCGCTCATTGTGGCATAGGCGCCGGAGGGATAGGTGCTGTAAATGCTGCTGCCGGGGGCGGCCACTTCGATGTAACTGCCTTCATTCGAGAAGCTGGATTGATTATCGCTACTATTCGTCGAGGCCACCGCCAGTACATTCGCATAGGCCGCCGGATAGAGCGGTTGATCCTGATAATCACAGCCGCTAAGAAAGTAAAATGCATCACCGCAGTTGCCGCCCGCTGCCACTAACAACGCGCCTTGGTTAGTGGCATAATCCACAGCGGCTTGGAGTGTGGACGAATCATCCACGCTGCCCAAACTCATATTAATCACGTTGGCGCCATTATCGACAGCCCACTCAACGCCAGCGGCTATATCGTAGGTCCAGCCGCTGCCCTGGTCATCCAGCACTTTAACCGGCATGAGGCTGGTATTGGGCGCCACGCCGATAATGCCGCCGTTGTTGCTCACTCCGGCTACAATCCCGGCCACATGGGTACCGTGGCCCTCGTCGTCATCCGGGCTGCTGGTACCGGAGACAAAGCTGCGGCCGCTGATCAGGTTGGCCTGCAAATCGGGATGATCGAGATCGACGCCGGTATCGACCACGGCCACGATAACGCCTTCACCATGCGAACAATCGTCCCAGGCGGCTTCGGTGTTAATGATGTCCAGGTTATAACCAATAGATTCATTGTAGGTAAAGCCAGTCGCGCACAAATGGTTGATAATGGCCGGAAAATAAAGGGCGTACGAATTGGTTACGGTAATATCGGTTTGACCGATCAGAACTCGATCGCTTTGCATCGCGCTTTTTCCCAAAGTTTCAGATTGTGGTGATAATATCACCGCGAAATTATCTTTAACGATGTGCCCGGGAGCGGCTTGGACATTGATAAAATTCGTTACAAGCCAGACCAGACTCAGAAGCAGCATCAAAGAAAGAGCGACGGTTAGTTTTTGGATCATATTAGATTAGTTCTCCCAGCCACACGGCTCCGGTTCGTCGACGCCCTCGCGCCAGCCGCACCATTCGCTGTTGCCCGGATCGCGCCGGCCTTCGAAGCTGCGACCTGTAGTCAGATCGAGCCGCCAGTCAAACGTATCTTCCTGGCCCCGGTCATCGCGCCAGGTGCCGGTCAATTTGACTTCGGTCGTCGAGTCGACGGTCACGATACCATTAATCTCGCCGGTGTGGCCTTCGCTGTCCACAAAGGTGCCCTGCACCGTCTGGCCGGTTTGCACCAATGTGGCCTGCCCGGTCATCTCTCTGGGGCTAGCGAAGTGCAGCTGCCAGGTGCCGCTAAACCCACAGCCGTCCGGCAGCGGTTGGCCCGACCGGACGCCGCACCACTGCTGGGCCGTCATCCCGCCGGCGGTAGTGCCGCTGAAGCTGTTGTAGTCAGGTGCGACCTTCCAGCGCATCAATTGCTGGCTTTCCGAGCCGCGATCGCTGATCCATAACCCTTGAAACTGACTGAGATCCTCAATAACGACGCCGTCAATCGCGCCCGTATCAAGTCCGCCGTACCAGCTGTAGGTGCCGTCCACATTCGCGCTGCGCTGATCGAGCGTCATCGTGCCAAAGCTAAAATCCCAATCGCCGGTTAAAGAGGTGTTGGCGGGGAGGGTATCCGCTGCCGGGGTGCTGGCGGCCGGGGCACTAATCGACTGGCTCGAGGCGGCGGTTGCTGCGGCCGCTGCGTCGGAATCGACCCAGTTTAGCAGCCGCTCATTGACCCCGTTGTATTGCAGCCCCAACTGCGCTTGCCCCTCGGTTGAGAAGAGCGGCTGGGGGTTACTGCCATCGGCATTCATGACCCAGATTTCCCACTGCCCACTGCGGTCGGTGAGGAAAGCGATTTGGCTGCCATCGGGCGACCAGGCAGGCGCGGCGCTGCTGTACTGCGGATAGGCTAGTAGAGGCGGCTCGGTTAGCCGTTCGCGCGCGCCGCTAGCCAAGTTATAGGTGTAAACTTCCCAATGATCGTGCTGCTTGTAGGTTAAGGCTAAGCTTTGCCCGTCCGGCGAGAAAACCGGGGAGGTGTCGCCTACGTCGGTGGTTAGGGCGGTATTGCTGCCGCTGGTTATATCGAGCTGCATCAACCCCTTAACCCCCTCGTAGATCACCCGTCCGCTGGTGCTTTGCGGATCCCAGGCCGGGGTGAAACTGTACTCATCGCTTGGCAAATCTTCAAAGTTACCGCTGGCGACATCGATCTGGCGCAAATACCATTGCAAATCTTCGGCCCGAATAAAGCAAATGGTCGTTGCCCCTTTGTCCCCATTGCTGCTGGTCGAGATGATTTGCGCGCCTTCAGGCAGTCGAATCCGTTCGCCAAAGTCGTAGCGGCGACACTCTTGCTGGGGATCGCGCAGCCCACCGTGTTGGAATGAGATGACCAACGTTTGGCCATCCGGCGACCAGGTTGGCGACTTGGGCTGGAGAATATCGCTGGCGACAACGCGCTCCACACCATCGACCAGACTAAGGGTATAGACTGCACCCATTTCATTGCTGACCCAGCGGGTGTAGGCCACTTGGGTGCCATCAGGCGAAACAACCGGATCGATCACGCCGCTGGCCAGCTTGCGCAAGCCGGTGCCATCGGCATTGACAATGTACAGATCGCCGCCGCTGCTGGTAGCGAAAATTAACTGCCCACCGGCAGTTGAAACTGGCGTTTGTCCGGCTGAAGTTGAAGCGGATGAGGTAAGCACCGTCTGAGCGCCCCCTACTGAAGATGTTGCCTCCGCATCGACCACCGGCAGGTCATCGACGCTGCTGCCGATCAGGCGAGTGTAATCAGTGCCGGCAGTAATCCAGGCCGATTCACCCTCAGGAGTGACCACTTTCAGCCAGAGACCGGAAGCGCTGACGCCGGTGACCGCTAACTGCTGGCCTTGAGCGGCTGTACCGATGGTATCGTAATCCAGGCCAGGTCCGGCCCGGAGATTGACGGCTGAGGTGACGATCTCCACCTGAGCGGTGGGAGCGTTGACCGTAGCGGTCGCTGTCACGGTTGTCGTTGGCGTGAATGAGGCAGCCGTAGTTGTGGATACAGAAATGGTGGTTGGGCTAGCCGCTGCCGCGGTGTTCGTCGCGGTCGGACTGGCGGCGGCGACGGTATCGGTCGCTGCCGGTTCAGCCGCTTCCGCCGTAGCAGTCGCAATTTCCGCCAGTTTACCCCGATCCAAACGCACGATCGTGGACGTGGCGTCAGCGCTGCTCGTCGAAACACATGCGGTCAGGCTCAACAAGATGACCCAAATTAGAACAGTTAACATTTTCTTTTTCATTATATATTCACCTAACCCGGACAAGCCGGAAAAAGATTCGTAGCAATTCTCACTACGGCCTAAGATGGGTCCAGTTTCAGAAATCGTACTACCAACGTAGGCCACCTATTTGAGCCGCTTTCTCGACCCAATACCAAAAACTGAACCCATCTATTGTTACAATCGCTAATCTCTCATCGCCTATTCGTACCGCAGCGCTTCAATTGGCCGCAGCCGGGCGGCGCGGGTGGCCGGATAGACCCCAAAGAAGAGGCCAATAGCCGCCGAGAAACTGGTCGCCAGCAAAATCGAGTTTACCGTAACTACAGTACTGCTCAATTGTGTGACCACCAGCGGCAAAGCCTGGGCAATACCGTAGCCTAGCGCAATCCCCATAAAGCCGCCAAATAAGGACAGAACCATAGCCTCGACCAGAAATTGGGTTAAGATATCGCGCTGTTTGGCGCCTACAGCTTTGCGAATACCGATTTCGCGAGTTCGCTCGGTGACCGAAACCAGCATGATGTTCATTACACCAATTCCCCCCACCAGCAACGACACCCCGGCGATAGACCCCAAAAAGGCGGTCAGTGTGGTGGCCATCGTATCGCCAAATTCAAGTAGTTGGGCCTGGTTTTGAATATTGAAATCGTTTTTGTACTCTGTCCCCAGGCGATGCCGCTCGCGCAGCACGGCCGTAACTTGGGCTTCGGCAAAATCCATATTGTCTTGGTTATCCACTTCGACATAAATGTTCGATACCTTCAGGCTGCCTCGAAACGCGCCGGAGTTGCCCAGGCGAGTTTGGGCGGTGGTGATGGGCACCAACATCGTGTTGTCCGGGTTGCCAAAGCCACCCTGACCGCTTTCCGGCAGCACGCCGATCACCTCGAAGCTAATGCCGTTGGCCCGTACACTTTCACCGATGGCCGAGATGTTATTGCCAAACAGAGTCTGGGCCACCTCATAACCTAACACGGCGACTCTAGCCCGTTGGTCCACATCGTCCTGGCTAACAAACAGGCCATATTCCGGACTCATATTGCGGACGGTTTCATATTCAGGCGTCACTCCGGTGACCGTTACCCCATCAGCTTCTTCCTGTTCGTAGATAACGCCCCCGCTCAAATTGTTCACACTATAGGTCGGCGCTATGCCGGCAATGTGCGACGCCTGCGCGGCGTCGCTTAACGCCTCGACATCTTTCATCGTCAAAGGTTCGGTGGCTTTCTCTTTTAGATCAGCCTGTGAGGTGTCTTCTTCCTGGCTTCCGGGAGGGCCACCCGGCCCACCGCCCGGGCCACCGCGTCCCTGGCCGGACGAGATCGTCAGCAGGTTCGTCCCCAAGCTGGTAAACTGCTCATTCATCGATTGGCGGACGCCGTTCCCAATAGCGACCAGCGCGATCACCGCGGCCACGCCAATAATAATACCCAGCATAGTTAAAATAGTCCTGAGTTTGTTGATAGTTAAAGCCCGTAGGGCAATCGTCATACTTTCCCACAGTTGCATTATGCGGCTCCTTGTGTCACTAAATTGGGTAGGGCCGCGCCGTCTCCTACGGGAGTGGCTTCGGTTACCCCGGCCCGGCGCGGATGCGCAATTTGCCGGTCCTCAACAATTTGGCCGTCGGCCAGCCGGATGACCCGGCGGGTGTGTTCGGCGATATCCAGCTCGTGGGTGACAAAGATGATGGTGATCCCTTGGGCCTCGTTCAAATGTTGAAAGATGCCCATAATCTCTACGCTCGATTTGGAGTCTAAGTTGCCGGTTGGTTCGTCGGCCATGATGATGGCCGGGTCGGTGACTAACGCGCGGGCAATAGCGACCCGCTGCTGCTGACCGCCGGATAGCTCGTTGGGTTTGTGATGCACCCGGCCGCCCAGCCCGACCATCTCCAGCGCGGCGATGGAGCGGCGGCGGCGCTCGCCCCGCCCGACGCCCATATAAACCAAGGGCAGTTCGACATTGGCCAGAGCGCTGGTGCGCGGCAGTAAATTAAAACTTTGGAACACAAAGCCGATCCGTTTACCCCGAATATGAGATAGGTTGTTATCGGATAATTGGGCCACGTCTACACCTTCCAGGAAATATTGGCCGGAGGTGGGTTGATCGAGACAGCCCAAGATGTTCATTAAGGTCGATTTGCCGGAGCCGGACGGTCCCATAATCGAGAGCAGTTCGCCTGATTCAACTTCCAGCGAGGCTCCGCGTAATGCCTGGACTTTGACCTCACCCATCTGGTATGTTTTGGTTAGATTCTCAGCCTTAACTACAAGATTATCGTTCATGATTCTTTCTTCCCATTGATCCCGATTACAAGTTCATTTCAGTTTGTTGTCGGATAACGACCTGATCGCCGGGTTCTAAACCGGCAGTCACTTCCGTCATCGAACCGCTGCGTAGCCCGGTTTCAATTTCCTGCCGCGTTGTATTACCCTGCGAGTTTAAGGTTTCCACGTAAGTCACCGCCTCGCCATCGACCTGCTCCGATTGGATCGCGCGGGTCGGGATGACCACCGCATCGTCTAGAACTTCGGTTTCGATATTGGCGCTGGCCGTCATTCCCGTTAAAAAGCCGATACTGTCACCCGGCGTGTCCAAGGTAATGGTGACCTCATAAGTAACAATGCTGTCCGCATCTTCGCTGGAGGGGCTGGGTGAGATGTCGGTGACGGTCCCGTCAAACGTTTGATCGACAAAGGAGTCGAGCGTAACAGCCGCTTTTTGGCCCTGGCGTACCTGGCCGATGTCCAGCTCATCCACTTCCATTTTGAGCAGGTAGGTGGAGGTATCGGCAATGGTCAAGGCCGCGTCATCGGCGTCATCCATCACCCGTTCGCCCGGCTCGATGTTCACTTGCAGCACCACCCCGCTGGTGGGGGCCACCAGATCGGCCCCGTTGAGATTGGCCAGGGCTTCTTCCAGGTTGAGTTGAGCCTTGTCAACATTGGCTTGTTGGGCCGCAATTTCGGCGGCGCTGGGTTCCTGAAGCAGTTCGGCCAGGCTTGATTGGGCGCTGGCCAGGGTAGAGCGGGCTGAAGCCAGCTCGGCCGGGGTGGCCTCTTTAACGGCCAGGTTGTAGTCGGCTACGGCCGATTCATAAGACAGGGTCGCATCTTGTAAGTCGTTGGATTGGGACATCGCTCCCACATCGCCGCGATAGGAGACCTGATCGTAGGCCCACTGCGCTTCCTGGAGGGTAATTTCGGTTTGCTTCAGTGACGCTTCGGCCTTGGTCACGTCGTCCGGATCAGGCCCATCTTGTAAATCGGCCAGGTTGAGTTGAGCACTCTCGACCGAGGCTTGGGCGGCGGTAATTTTTTGGGCCAGCTCCGGCTCCAAAAGTTGTTTCAAATTAGCTTCGGCCTGATCCAGATCGATTTGGGCGCTGCGCACCGACCGCTCCAGGTCGGTCGTGTCCAGCCGGGCTAAAATGGTGCCGGCGGTGATCACTTGGCCCTGTTTGACCAGAACCTCTTCCACCGTACCGCCGGTTTCGAACTTCATGTCTACCTCGGCTTCAGGCTCAATGCTGCCGGTGGCGCTGACGGTCTTTTCGATAGTGTCGCTGCCGACGGTAATGATCTCCACGCGGGGATCGTCGGTCAGGCTTTTAGATTCAGTTGGCGCTAGATAGGTTTGATAACCATACCAGCCGGCGGCGCCCAGTACGGCGAGAATGACCATAGTAAATAAAATACGTTTCATTTTTGAATCTCCTTAAATATCTGTTTGAAAAGTTATGATTTCTTGGGCCGGTCCACAGATCGATACAAATGGCCTCTGAGTTTATCTGTATTTCTCTGTGGACGCTGAACCTTGTGACTTACCTTCGAAACCACATCAGTTTGAAATTTGTTGGGGTAAATCGGTTGATCAATTTTTGAAACAAGATCACTAACCCGATGACCAACGCGATTTGACCCAGGCTTACGGCCATTCCGGTCGAAACCCGGCTCAGCGAAAAGCCCATTTCGCCACCTTCCGGCCTGGCCGGCATGTCTTCGCTGACCTCAGCCGTTGATGTTTGACTCTCGGTCGTTTCGACCTCAGCGGTTGATATTTCACTCCCGGCCGCCTCATCGGTTTGGCTAAATTCGGCCGGCCTATCCGACGGTTCCATTATTTGGCTGGCGGAGGTGGTTGAAAATGCATACCAACCCAGGCCAATGAGTCCGGCCACGATTAAAATGATGAATGTGCGTCCCACTATTTTCAACATGGTGTTATCTCCTAGAGTTTTGAATGAACGGGCTTGGGCTTCAGTTGGTTTTTCGGGCGGCCAAAATATTGGCTAACCGGTGTCACGATATACCGTTTGATCGCGTCGAGGATCCAGCGCCAGTGAAGCGCCACGTGCAGGGCGACTAGCCACAAGCTCACTTCGGCGGCGGTAACGTGTAACATCTTCCAGAAGGAACTATCGGCGCCTTCCAGGCCAAAAAAGGGCAGGACACTGCGCGAAATCATAAGCCCGGAAAAAACAATTGTGGTGAAACATACGAACAATCCGGCATTGAGAATGTAGTTGATCCGGGGTTCGGTCTTGATTTTTTGAAAGAACCGCTGCGTGATGCTGACGACCCACTGCCAATGCAGCAGGATATGAATGATGATGGCCACGGCGATTCCGACCCCCAGCCATTCGTGAATGACCTCGCCGGTCGCCTTTTCTTGATACACGACCAAAAATATCAGAAGCAAGATGCTATCCAGGATGAGGTTCACCTTGGTTTTGCTCGTGATTGATTTTTTGATGGTTGTTATGCTTTCCATTATAGACTCCTAACGATGTAGTCGTTTTCTCGGCAAATCTGGTTTTTGTTGTATTAGATATTGAGAACAAATCAATTAAAAAAACGTTTGAATAATGGTGAACGGCTCATTGTTCATTCCCACAATTTTCTTCTCAGTGTGTTGCCCTTAGTCTATCAAATAAAGCGGTTCGCTAACAGTGTTCATAATCACGACTTGTCACCTGGTGGGGTGACTTTTGTCACGACTCACCGTGACACCAGTCATAGGTGATCAGGTTAAATGATGATCGCCACCACAAGACGGCTGCGTACCTTTTATGTTATAATGGCGGTATGAAAACGACAGAAACAAAAGTCAGTGTCCGTCAATTACTCCGAATTGCCGCTGGCCTGTGGCTGGGCTATCTGCTGGTGTTAGCGGTGATTGACTGGAATATTACGCCGCCCATCCGTCAGTTCGCCTACGGGTATTATGTTGGTAACGGCCTGACCGCGCTGATCATCTTAGGCTTAGCGTTTTGGGAGCGGGGTCAGGAATGGTTGGGCCGCGCCTTTTTACCTTTCATTATTATCTTGATGACGGTCTTACCTACAGTGAGTAAATATTTGCTTACCCCTGAATCTGTGCCAGGGCCGATTATCTCCGTCGGCGCGTTTACGGTCTTACTCATTGCACTGGTATTAACGGCCTGGCAATATAGCTGGCGGCATGTGGCCTTTTTTTGTCTAGGTACAGCCTTGATTAGTGTGGGGGTTTTAATGTTAGCTATCGGACCTTGGGATCGCCCTTTTTTCTTTGAACTATTCGTTATCTTCATCCAAACTATGAGTTTCGCGGTGGTGGGCTATTTTATCAACGCGCTGATGACCCAACTTCGTAACCAGCAGGACACTCTGGAACAGGCCAATACACAGTTAGCCCACTACGCCAGTACGCTGGAACATTTGACCATTAGCCGGGAACGAAACCGCATGGCGCGAGAGTTACACGATACCCTGGCCCATACCTTGAGCGCGTTATCCGTTCAACTAGAAACCGTCAAGGCTTATTGGGATGTCGATTCGACCGCCGCCCAGTCGATGCTGGATCGATCATTGGACGCCACGCGCTCCGGCTTGCAAGAAACCCGCCGGGCCTTGAAATCGCTCCGGGCCAGCCCTCTGGACGATTTGGGTTTGACGCTGGCCCTGACGAGGATGGCCGAATCGGCGGCTAAACGGGCCAATTTAAGCCTTGACCTGGCGGTGTTGGACCCAATTCCGTCGCTATCGCCGGATGTTGAGCAGTGTATCTATCGGGTAGCTCAAGAGGCCGTCGCTAATGTGACTCATCACGCTAACGCCCATAACTTGAAGGTCCAACTAACCGCTAACGGCCACGGCATCTCGCTGTTGGTGCAAGATGATGGGCGAGGCTTCAAGCCGCAGCCAACCGACCCGACTGAGCATTTTGGCCTGGCCGGCATGCGCGAACGAGCGGAGTTGGTCGGCGGCCAACTGGCCATCGACAGTCAACCGGGCCGGGGGACAACCATTCGGCTCACGATAAAGGACGTAGACTCATGAAAGTAGTGATCTGTGACGATCAGGCCATTATTCGAGATGGTCTGGAAATGCTGTTGAAACTGGAAAAAGATATCGAGGTTTTGGGCCAGGCTCAAGATGGAACAGAAGCCGTAGAGATGGTGCAAAAAACACAGCCCGATCTGGTGTTGATGGATTTGAAAATGCCGGGGCTGAACGGTATCGAAGCCACCCGCCAAATTCGAACCCATTACCCTCGCACCAAGGTGCTGGTGCTAACCACCTATGACGATGATGAGTGGGTTTTTGACGCCATCCGGGCCGGCGCGTCGGGCTATTTGCTCAAAGATACCCCCCGCGAAGAGGTTATCAAAGCGGTCAGAGGGACCGTGACCGGCAAAACCTTTCTCGATCCCGCCGTGGCCGGCAAGGTGCTGACTCAAGTAGCGGGATCTCACGCTCACCCCTCAACGCTCCTCACCGATAAACTAACCGAGCGTGAAGCCGATGTCCTCCGGTTGATCGCGCGTGGCTTCACCAACGCCGATATCGCCGACCGGCTGCACTTATCGGAAGGCACCGTGCGTAACCACGTCAGCGCCATTTTCGCCAAACTGGACGTTTCGGATCGCACTCAGGCGGCCGTCATCGCCATTCAGCATGGCCTGGGCAGCGAAGCCATGTAGTGCGACTCATGATCTAATAACCGGTTGGTCGTAATCGACTGAAAAGCAACTCGAATCAATAAATGAGCCGAACTCGACTGAGTTTGGCTCATTTGTTTTTGGGCTAAATCATCCTTAAGCCTATGCGAGGCGATAAGAACTTGAGGTGAGGTTAAGGGATAGAAAAAAGTTTTTGACTTTGCTTGACCTTAGTGCTACGCTAATTGAATGCGGTCGCTGAGACCAGACCCGATCAGCCCAATGAGGCGCGAAGGATAATACAGCCCCCGTGACTGTCATCTAAAATCCAAACCATTAATAGTACGAGCGAGGAAAAATCTCATGAAAATTGCAAATGATGTAACCGAGCTGATTGGTAACACGCCGTTGGTCCGTCTGCAACGGCTGAACGAAGGGTGTCTGGCCGATGTGGTGGTCAAGTTGGAGTATCAAAACCCGGCCCACAGCGTTAAAGATCGCAT
>JAGRCC010000195.1 GCA_020433785.1 Anaerolineae bacterium | reverse complement strand
TGCAATTCCCGATAATTCAATATGGCCCTGATTTGGCCACCCGGATTGGACCCAATGCGGTCGGAATTGTGGTTTACGAAGGTATGAGTTTTTGACGTAAGAAAAAGACGCTATGCTCCCTACATTTGATAAACTTAGCCGGATGCTGACCCAAGAAAAGAGGCTGGGGTACAAGAACAAAGCGGTGATGGGTGGGCTTGAAAAACTGGCCCCCAACTGGTCCGAAGAAGCGTTACAGGAAGCCTCGACCGACAACGAACGCCGTATCATTGAAGAAGTCGTGCAAGACTTGGGCCGATATCCGGATGTTGACGACACCGATCGCCCGACCTTTATTCATCAAATTTTGGTCAAACTTCATAAGGCTAACCAGCGGACCGAGTCTGATTCGTCTGACGATAAACAAATTACGCCCTCACCGGAGGCGGTTAGTCAATCGGAGCCGGAAGAAGAAGCTAAAGCTAAACCACAAGCCCGCCAAGAGTCTCGCTCCACTGCTCCTAAACGGAGCTCTCGAAGCGAGCCGCGATCATCTGGCAGAAGCAATGGGGCTACGTCGGCCCCCAGTCGATCTCAAAATAGCTCAAGCCGCGATTTTGCCAGTACAGGGCTGGACTCGCCCGTAACCAAATTGCCGGGCATTAAAGATGGCATGGCCCGCAAATTGGCTAACCTTGGCATCGAGTGTATCGAAGATTTTTTGAAACATTACCCGCGCCGGTATGACGATTATCGAGCCTTGAAGCCGATCAATCAGCTCGAATACAATGAGGATGTGACGATCATTGGGCAGGTGTGGGAAACGCGCAAGCGGCAGTCACGCAATAATCGCTCGATGATTACCTCGATTTTGACTGACGGTACAGCGACGATCGAAGCGACCTGGTTTAACCAGCCCTGGCTGGAAAAAACGTTCAAACCGGGCATGGAATTGGTGATTAGCGGTCGGGTAGAGCAGTACCTTGGCCGGCTGACCTTCCAATCGCCGGAATGGGAAGAGCTGGATAAAGACCTGGTTCATACCGGACGGCTGGTGCCGGTTTACCCGTTAACTCAGGGTATCACGTCAAAATGGCTGCGAAAACAGATCCGCGACACAGTCAATTACTGGAGCCGGCGGCTGCCGGATTACCTGCCGGATGAGTCGCGCACCCGGTTGGATATGCTAACCCTAGAGGAGGCCGTCCGCCAGATCCACTTCCCTGATGATTGGGACAACTTGGAGGCGGCTCGACGCCGGCTGGCTTTTGACGAACTCTTAATGATCCAACTGGGTGTGCTGCGCCAGCGGATCGAATGGCGAACCCAAGAAACTCAGCCCGTCGCGATTGAGCCGGAAACCGTCACTCGTATTCTAGAAACGCTGCCGTTCCCGTTGACCGGCGCTCAGAAGCGCAGCATCGATGAGATTATCGCCGATTTACAGTTGAGCGTACCGATGAGCCGGCTGTTACAGGGCGATGTGGGTTCCGGTAAAACCGTGGTGGCGCTAGTGGCTATGGTTCTGGCAGTGCTGGATGGTGGGCAGGCGGCTATCCTCGCCCCTACCGAAATTTTGGCCGAACAGCATTATAGAGGCATGGGGCAGTTGTTGGAGGAGATTGGTCAGGCGCTCGGTCGATCGGTCAACATCCAATTGCTGACCGGCAGTGTTACCGGCGCTCAACGCAACGAGGTTTTGGACCAACTGGCTCAAGGGCAGATTGATATTTTAGTGGGGACACACGCCATCATTCAGAGCAATGTGGCGTTTAAAAATTTACGGCTAGCCATCATCGATGAGCAGCACCGTTTTGGGGTAGAGCAGCGCAGCGCCCTGCGGGATAAGGGCTTCAACCCCCACCTGTTGGTGATGACCGCCACGCCTATTCCACGAACACTAGCCTTGACCTTATATGGCGATCTTGATTTGTCACTCATTGATGAGATGCCGCCGGGCCGGCAGCCAATCAAAACCCGTTGGCTGACCCCGCAGGAGCGAGAGCGGGCCTACAGCTTTATCCGCTCGCAAATTCAAAAAGGCCGGCAGGCGTTTATTATCTGTCCTCTGGTTGAGGAGTCGGAAAAAACCGAGGCTAAATCGGCCATTGAAGAGCATAGCCGACTGCAAAAACAGGTGTTTCCCCGGCTTAAATTGGGCCTGCTGCATGGTCGCATGAAGGGAGCCGATAAAGAAAAGGCTATGAAGGAATTCAAGGATCAAAAATCGCACATTCTGGTTTCGACCTCCGTAGTAGAAGTCGGCATCGATGTGCCGAATGCATCGGTAATGCTGGTGGAAGGGGCTAATCGCTTTGGCCTGGCCCAATTACACCAATTTAGAGGCCGGGTTGGCCGTGGTGAGCATGACAGTTACTGTCTGCTCCTGGCCGACAATAAAACCCCTGAAGCCAAAGAGCGTTTGCTGGCTGTGGAAGGCACATCCAATGGGTTTGAACTGGCCGAGGCGGATTTAAAGATGCGTGGGCCGGGTGAATTTTTTGGAACACGCCAGAGCGGGTTGCCTGATCTAAAGTTGGTGCAACTGACCGACGTTAAGCTGTTGGAACTGGCCCGGCAGGAAGCTCAAATTATTTTTAAGCAAGATGAGAAATTAGAGCAGCCTCAACACCGGCTGCTGGCTCGACAAGTAGAAAATTTTTGGAATAACAAAAGTGATTTAAGCTGATGGCTGATGCAATTTATCCCGCAACATTTGACCCGATTACTAACGGCCATGTTGAGATCGCTGAACGAGCGGCGCAGCTTTTCACGCGTTTGGTGGTTGGAGTTTATGACAAACCGCTCAAGAACTGGCTTTTTTCGATTGAGGAGCGGCTGGAAATGACCCGGCAAGCCCTTTCGCATCTTCCCAATGTGCAAGTTGATCGGTACGGTGGTTTAACGGTGGACTTTGCCCAAGAAAGAAACATCAACTACATTGTCCGGGGGTTGCGGACACTGTCTGATTTTGAGTGGGAACTCCAGCTAGCGCAGGCCAATCAAGGTTTGGTGCCTGAAATTGAAACGGTTTGTTTACTGGCCAGTCAAAAAAATTCTTTCTTAAGCTCAAGCTTGCTTAAAGAGATCGCCGTAAACGAAGGTAAAATCGATCATCTTGCGCCGCCGATAGTGGCGGCAGCTCTACGCAAAAAGTTTGCCGGCTAAACTGCTCGCATAACTCAGGGCGCAGTTCTGGTAAATCTGATTCCTAAATTTAAGGTGGGCGTTATGGATATTCTTCACCTGATCGACCGGCTTGAAACGTTGATAACCGAAAGTTTTCATTTGCCGTTTACCTCAAACGTTATTATTCAGGAAGATGCGTTTTTGGATATTATTGATCAAATGCGGGTGACCATTCCTGAAGAAGTGAAGCTGGCGAAGCGAACGGAAGCTGAGCGAGAACGATTAATGCTCCAGGCTCAGGAAGAAGCGAATCGGTTGATCGATATGGCTCGCGAAAAAGCCAAATCGATGACCGATGAGAACGAGCTAATTGTTTTTGCTCAAGAACGGGCTCAAGAAATTGAGGAAGATGCCCATCGTCAGGCCGAAGAGATTTTGGGTGAAACCGATGAGTATATCATCGACCAGCTCAGCGAGTTGGAAGAGCAGCTAATGAAAACACTAACCACGGTTCGCAATGGACTGCGGCATGTGCGGTCCACCCGACCCGATTTAGCTGACGCGCCGTTGGAGGATCGGGTTGAGGTCAGTTCTAAAGAATAGGCTAAGGTCATTTTGAAGTTTAATCGTTTTGTTTTACAATACATGACTTGTGTGTCAACTAAATTATGCCTACCAAACAAGATAGACACGGGTTGCAGTTTAACGTCTCTCAATTACTCAAAGAGCCGACCGGCGCAACTCGCCATTATGAAATCAATACAAAACTCATCGGCCAACTCGATGAAGACGTGGCTGTTGTTGCCCCAATTACCGGGCAAGTGAGGCTTTTACGAACGGGATCGGATATTTTGGTGCAGGGTGTTTTGCAGACAACAATCGAAAAAAGCTGTGGTCGTTGTTTAGAACCCTTTACCTCGCCGGTAACGGTTGAACTTGAAGAACAATTTTTCCCGACAATTGATGTTACTACCGGCGTTGGGGTAGAATCGCCTGAAGACGCCGATGAGGCCAACCGGATCGATGCTCAACATACGTTAGATCTAAGCGAAGTGGTACGGCAAGATCTGTTGTTGGAAAGCGAAAGTAGCCGCTACTGCCAGCCGGACTGCAAAGGCATTTGTCGGCAATGCGGGCAAAATCTCAATGTGGCGCCGTGTAATTGCCGACCCGATACCGTTGATTTACGGTGGGCCGGCCTCTTAGAAAAATTAGAAATTGAAGATAATTCATAGGCAGCTTTCAGCCATCGTCTGGTGCGATTATGAAAAGCGCCTTAGAGAAAGGATAAAATATCATGGGTGCACTCCCTAAACGAAAAGTTTCCAGAGTCCGGCGTGATCGCCGGCGAGCGCACTATTTACGGCTGAATGTGCCAAAAATGGTGCA
>JAGRCC010000194.1 GCA_020433785.1 Anaerolineae bacterium | reverse complement strand
TATCGAACAGGATTTTCATATCCAAGATCGAGTCGATGGCCACCCCGGCTTTCCCTACATCGCCGACCACGCGCGGGTGGCTGGAGTCGTAGCCCCGGTGAGTAGCCAGGTCGAACGCCACCGACAGCCCTTTCTGACCGGCGGCCAGGTTACGGCGATAGAAGGCGTTACTTTCTTCCGCCGTCGAGAAGCCGGCATATTGGCGCACCGTCCAGGGGCGGGTGACGTACATCGTTTCGTACGGACCGCGCAAGAACGGCGGCAGCCCGGAGTAGTAGCCGAGATGTTCCAGACCGGCTAGATCGGCCTGGGTATAGAGGGGTTTGACATCAATCTGCTCCATCGTCTTCCAGGCCAGGTCTTCGACCGACATGCCGGTTTCGGCTTCGACCTGTTTGCGCCAGGTGGCCTCATCGACCGCGTCAAACGTAACGTCGTCATAATTGATTGAAGTGAAATCTGGTGATTGGCCCATGGTTATGCACCTCCCAACTTGGACTGTAAATTCGCTAGGATTTTATAGGTGTTGGCTCGAATGTGAATGAAGTCATCGACCCCGGCGGCTTTGTGCGCTTCAATTTGGTCGGCGGGATAGCCGGCCACAATAACGGTGGTCGCCGGACTGGCGGCTTTGATGGTTTGGGTGACGGGCGCGACCACATTCGGATAGTCGGCATCGGTGGAGCAGATGACCACGACCGATGCGCCGGAGCCGAGCGCGGCCTGAGCCGCCGCTTCCGGCGTATCGAAGCCGCTGTTGGTCAGCACTTCAAAACCACCTACCTGGAAGAAGTCGGTCGTGAAGTCGGCGCGAGGTTTGTGCTGCGGAATAGGCCCCATATTGGCCAGGAACACCTGCGGCCGGTGGCCCGTTTTCTGCAAATAATCATCAGAGAAAGCCCGCAGTTCTTCGAACTGGTATGCACCTCGATGCACGCACAACATTTGCACCGACGCTTTATCCTCATCGCCTTTGCGCAGCGTGCGGGCCATCTCGCCCAACGTTGCGCCGGCCACGGCGGCATCGATGGTTAAGGCCATTGTTGCGGCGGCATCGCCATCGAGAATCTGGGACAGTTTGTCCAGGACATTCGTTTCGCTGGCGCCACCGGGAGCGGTGCGGTAATCGCCGATGTACTTAGCCCGTTTGGCGTGGAGCGCTTCATAGTTGGGCGGGTTGGCGGCGGGTAGTTCTTCCAGAATGTTGGCGTATTTGTTGGTGCCGACCAAGATATCTTTGCGGCTGGCTAAACTGTTCAAGCGCGCTTCGGCCGTAGCCGCAACTTGTTTCTGCGGCGTCCCTTCCTTTAAAGCGGCGTACATCCCGCCCATTTTTTCCACGCTTTGGAACAGCTCCCAAACCTTGCGGCCAACCGTGTCGGTCAGCTTTTCCACATACCAGGAGCCGCCGGCCGGATCGACCACTTTGGTGACGTGGGCTTCCTGCTGGATGATCAACTGGGTATTGCGGGCAATGCGCCGCGAGAATTCATCGGGCGGGCGAATGGATTCGTCGAATTGGGCGGTGTGCATGCTATCGCAGCCGGCCACGGCTCCGGCGAAGGCTTCGGTGGTGGTGCGCAGCATGTTGACGTAGGTGTCATGGATGGTTTTGTTCCAGTAACCGGAGCGAACGTGCATCGTCATTTTTTGCGATTCTTCGCTGCCGCCAAAGGCTTTGACGACTTTGGCCCAGACCATCCGGGCCGCTCTCAGTTTAGCCACTTCCATAAAGTAGTTGGAACCGACGGCGAAGGAGAAACGCATTCGCGGCGCGACGTCATCGACAGCCAGACCGCGGGCGACCATCTCGCGCAGGTATTCGGTGGCGGTGGCCAGCACATAACCCAACTCCTCCACGGCGCTAGCGCCGCTGTCGGCGTAGGGTTCGCCGTGGACGGTGACCAGCTTCAGTTGGGGGGCGTTATCCTTGGCCCAAGCGATCATTTGGGCCATCACATCATACGCGCCGGCGACCGAGCGGGGGAAATCACCCTCGCGGGCCAAAATGCCCAGCGGGTCCATTTCGATGCCACCTTGTAGGGCTTCGGTAGCAATTCCTTTTTTCTTGGCAAGGGCCATCAGCAGGGCCATGGTGGGCATAGCGGCCGAGTGGGATTGAATGTAAAGCGGCGTTTTCGTCAGATCGATGCCGTCTAGCGCCTTGGCTAAATCTTCAACCGTGGCGATGGAAACGCCGCCCAGGCCAACATCGCCCACTTGTGCTTCATCGGGGTCTTGGCCCAGCAGCGTGGCTTTATCGAGGCGTAGGTTGACCGCGGTTTGCCCGCGCTCTAAATCATAGCGGATAGCTTGATTGAACTCTTCGGCGGTGCTGTAGGGGATTTCCTGGCAAATTAACCACGCGCTCTGGTTGTTACCCAACGCGTCGCCGCCCCGCACGTAAGGAGGAAAACCGGGTAAATAGGCTAGGTGAGGCAATCCTTCCAGGTCCTCTTGGCGGTAGAGGGGCTGGACATCGATGCCCTCGTACGTTTTGGTGACTAATCTTTTCTCAAAGGGAGCACCCTTTAACTGCGCTTCGACCGCCTCTCGCCAGGCCTCGTAGGTTGGTGGTGGAAATTCACTTAAGAGGTGACCGTTCTGTTTACCTTGAGATTCAGTTGTCATTCATTCCCTCCATATTATTTTAACTCCGTCTCTCTATTTGTTACTGAATAAAAATTTTGTCCGCAATTTTAAGCCTAATGCAAAACTTGCCAGTTGCACCAGCCGTTAAAATAGTTTGGCTCCTGTTAACTTGTTGAAGTTCAATCCGGCCCAACGACCAGGAAATTCAAGCCTTCATTGGCACTTATTATTTATAATGAAGTTATGAGCGGGAATAGATAAGCGCAGAAATATCCAACTTTTGACAGTGGGCTAATGTTAGACAGGCAGGGCGTTTGAGTTAAGGGGGGAAGGCGAGGTCGAACAGCAGGACTAGCCCACAGTTGGGTTTGGATAGGATTAAGCTTTCATTGCCTCTACTCTCTCGTTGAGATAACGTAACGTTACTTTAGAGATGGATGAGTGATCATACCATCACCGGTTCGCTAAATTTTTACCGCGCCTGCTTTGTAACTCAAATGCAACCCAAAAATGTAAACTATTGATATTAAGTAGGAGAACTTTAATCCTCAACTAATCGTTTGGTAGCCAATGGAGGAAAAAATGCACCAAAACTCGATCGCCGAAATGGGAATAAAGTTCGTTGAGCAGATTGCCAAGGGTTATGTCGGTTTAACCGCTCATTTGTTAAAGCTATATGTCGATCAACTTAAAGCTTTGCAAGAGCAACTAGCGGCTATTGGAATCGTTTTACCGTTGACCTGGCCGGCCGACGTGGTCCGATCGATCACCACTTCAGATAATACTACGGAGCAAAAGATCGATGCGTTGCAAGCCCAAATCGAACAGTTGACTAAATCAATTAGCTATTTAGAAGGCCATACGCATACCGTGGTCTGGAATCGCTCCAAACCCCACCGAGATGCTGTAGTCAACTAGCGTATAAACCCAAAATCCTGATACTTTATCTAAGAAGGAAGTTAAAAGACTTCCTTCTTTAATTTTATGCCCCGACCAAGCCGGTGCAAAAATATGCAACAACCCCGATTTTTGTTTCGCCGGGTAACCTCAGCCTTAATTAATTGAAATCGGTTACCAAAAATCCAAATATCTTTAATGAAAAGCTACTAATAGACTTATTTGCGCTCATTATAGTCAATAGTGGTGAGTCAATCAAATTTGGTAGGTTCAGCGTGATGGTTCGGTGGATGAGCGAAGTTGATGTAAAATGTTCGCCATCAATAGATTGGTCGCATTTTGGCTTTGTGGCTGAGGAAGTAGCTCAAATGCACAGATTACTGTGGCAGCAATATGACCTCGGTAGAAAAACTGGACCAATCTTAGGCCATAAGGTTTGAGCTTTTTATGACAACATATTTGAAATCATTAGCCGCGCCCTCCGCAAAAACAGCGCTGGCCCAACTGTGGCTGGCCGGCGCGATCCGCGTCTGGGCGCTGGTTGTGCTGACGCTCCATCTAGCGGCTGCCGCGCTGCCGGAGGAAACGGCCTGGAGTTTGTGGCCGTACACGTTTTTACCGACCTGGCTAGGGTGGGGCTTGGCTTTACTGGCCGGCGCGCTGGTTATTTCACCCGTTAATGATCTTATCAGCCAGTCCATTTACCGGCTATGGCTGGCGCTGCCGGCCAAACAGGCCCAACATCGCTGGTTTGCGGCCGTGGCTTTGCTGTCCGGCCTACTTTTTTGGCTGGCTCGATTGCGCCACTTGCGCTGGGGCGACAGCTATCTGCTGTCGATAGCGCTCTCTTACCCCGATTTAGACCTGCGGGTCATCTATAATTGGCAAGCGCCGCTAACGGTCTTTCTCCACCAACGGCTGTGGCAGTTTGTGGCCGATCCGCTGCTCGGCTGGCCGGTGGAGACGGTTTACGCCACGGTCAGCATTGTCTGTGGGATGATTTTCGTTTATATCCTGCTGGTATTTACCGCTCACTTGGGCCGCGATCCGTTGGAGTCGGCTGTGCTGGCCGGCTTGCTGCTGACTACGGGATCGATGCAGCTCTTTTTCGGCTATGTGGAAAACTATGTGATTATCTCGCTGCTGCTGTTGGGGACGCTGTTTCTGGCCTGGCTGGCGCTGCTAGGCCGGTTGCCACCGGTGTGGCCGGTGTTAGGCTTGGCGGTGACCAACGCCTTTCACCCTTCGACCGTTTTTATCTGGCCGGGACTGTGGCTGCTCAGTTTTTTCTGTTGGCGGCGCGGCCGGGTGTCGATGGTGGGTGCAATAGTTCAAACGGTGCTGCCGCCGCTGCTGATCGGCGCGGGCGTTTTTGCGCTGATGGAAAGCGGCGGGCATGGGGTGTCGGCCTTAACTGGCGTCGATCGCCCCGGTGGCGGGGACGGCGTGTGGTTCGTGCCGCTGTTCACCATCGATCCGGAGTGGGCGAAGTATCAACCGTATACCATGTTTTCCGCCGCCCATGTGATCGATTGGCTGAATATCCATTTTCTCATTGCTCCGTTTGGTCTGCCCTTGATTGGGCTGACCTTAGTGGCGACAGGTTGGTTTGGGCTGACATTGTTCGAGACCGAGGCCGAACGAGATTTTGGGTACGTTTTAGGCTTAATTGCTGCGATGTATATTCTGTTTACCTGGCTATGGAACGCCGATTACGGCGGGCGCAAGGATTGGGACTTGTTTGCCCCGTCGGCTTTCGTATATAGCTTGCTGGCCGGTTATTTGCTCGTGCGGGCGCTGCCGGATCGACAGTTGTTGAAAGAGAGCGGGCTGGTGGTGATTGCGGTGTCGTTGGTGCATACGGCGGCTTGGGTTTTTACGAATACGCATCCGCTGCCTCGGGAGTAAGTAGTAAATAGTAACTGGTAATTGGTAATTGGAGACTGGATAGCCAATTACCAGTTACGAATTACCAATCTCTAATCTCCAGTCTCCAATCTCCAATCCCTCTTACCGCAGCCGATTAACCTTAGCCATAAACGCCTCAACCCGCTCCACATCGACCCCCTGCGACCAATGCCCCCCTTGCTTGAAGTACGAGCCAATGATCAATGCATCGGCCGTGGCCAAGTACTGCTCGACATTATCCAGCGTTACCCCGGAGCCGACAAGCACCGGGATATCGACGGCGGCCTTGACCTGGGCCAACTCCTCCGGGCTGGCGGCCACGCCGGTACTGATGCCGGTCACGATCACGCCGTCGCTTAGGAAGAATTCCGCCGCGTGGGCCGTTTCTACAATATCGACATCGGCCGTGAGGGCGTGGGCGCTGTGTTTCTTTTTAATGTCCGTCAGCACCAGAATGTCATCCGCCCCAATGTGGCGGCGATAGCGCAGTAGGTCGGCCGCGCTCCCGTCGATAAAGCCCTCATCGGCGATGTGGGCAAAGACGAAGCCTTCGGCCCGCACAAAATCGAGACCCGCCGCCTGCGCTGCGCCCAGCGCCTCCCGATTAGCCGCCGCCAAAATTTGCAACCCACAGCGCAGCCCGCTGCTGTTTTTGACCTCGTAGCCCAACACCGTCATGGCCGCCACAATTTCCGGTCCCACCTGCCGGCCATACGGCACATCGTGCATATTTTCGATCATCAGCACATCGATGCCGCCCCGCCGGTAAAGTTCGGCCTCGGCCTGGGCTTTGGCGATGATTTCGGCCATCGAACCTTGATATTTTGGCGTCCCCGGCAGCGCATCGACGTGGATCATGCCGATGATGGATTTACTGTCTTTCAAGAAGTTTGTCATGTTCATTTCTCGAAGATTAATTGTGCATACCGACTAATCCTCAAAAAACCCGGACCATTCTGTATTTGAAAATCTCGATTTTAACTCGTCATAGTTTCTGATAAGTTGTGACAGGTTCTCAGGGTTCTGTTTAAGATATTGTGTTTTCGGGGCAAAATAATCAAGGTCCAAAAAATCGGTAATGCTACTGAATTCCTCATCCGGACTTTTGACCAGATCCTCGTAATACAGAACTATTTTGGGGTGGTCACTAAATTTTTCATCAAATTCATTTTCTAAATTACGTATTGTTTCAAAGCCAGCTATTAATTCCTCAAACGTAAACTTAACTTGTCGTTTAGAAACGCCTTTAAAGCGTCGATCATCAAATGTTTCCCAGATCCCTGTTTTTTTGGCAATACGTTGCGATACGAGGTTGCGTAAAATATTTTTACGTTTTAGGTGAAGAATGTAGATATCCGTATCACTTATCAAATCTGTCCAGATTGCTTTCTGATCATCATCCCACGGCTGTCGATAAAATATCTTAAAACCAGCAGCCTTAATTTTATAGGGCTGTCGGGAAAACATTTTATCCAGTATTGCCTGATAATCTCGCCCATTTAAGGTTTGGAATATCTCACCCAGGGCATAGATATTAGGATGAGAATTAAGATAGGAAATAAGCAAACTCGAGCCAGTTCTAATTCTTCCCAACACAATGAATTTCTTGTAAGCTCGATGCCCTACCACCTTAAAGAGCTGACGATTTAGGTATTCTACTGCGTCCCTGGGATTATTAATGGCTTTCTGCAATCTTGATACGGTCATAATATTGACGTAACGTTCATATCCCTAAATAATTGGAATCGGGATGCTTTCAAAGATACTACTATTTTTGGCTAAATAGCCCACTAATACGGTCTATTTCTTCGGGCAAAATTTGGGTTGGATTGCCAACCAGAATACCGGCCACGTTGCGGAAGGGTTTACCGATGTGCATCCCCTGGCTATCGATCACAAACTCTCGGATATCTTTGTCGTGGACGGAGCCGCGCATTTTGAGGACCGTTAACCCCCGGCGCATCTCTCCGAACATCTCTACATAGCGCAGCAGAATAATGGAGTCGGTAATGGTGGAGATGTGTGCTTCGGTAATTGAAGTTCCCCCTACCAAGGTGGGTGTGGTGGCGGTGAAAAGGCCAATGATCTCATTTTGTTTGATAAACGAGGTCATCCCGATGACAAATTCCCGGAAACCCTTAATGGTTGAGATGCGTTCGATAGCCGATAGACTGTCTACTGCTATGCGATGGGGTTGAAATTCAGTGATCGCTGCTCGCATATTGAGCAGATGATCTTCCAAACCGGCCATCTCCGGATAGGCGCAGACCACCTTTAGCAGCCCCGCCTGTTCCATCTGTTCAAAGTCAAAGCCCCAGCCGCCGGCGTTGCGAAAGAGCTGTTCCCGGCTTTCTTCAAAGGCAAATAACAGGCAGCGTTCGTTGTTGGTGGTCCCGCCGGCAATAAAGTGAGTGGTCAGCAAGGTTTTGCCGGTGCCGGTTGCTCCGGAGACCAGAATAATGGAGTCGCGGAAGAAACCGCCGCCGCACATCTTGTCCATCTCAGCGCTGCCTGAGGTGACGCGAATATTAGATGATTGTTGTTTTAGTTCGATGGCGGACAGCGGAATAGCCACAATAC
>JAGRCC010000193.1 GCA_020433785.1 Anaerolineae bacterium | reverse complement strand
TTCGGCCGTTTCAGCGCTGCCTTGTGTGCAACGGTTGGTTGGAACCGGTCGATAAAACCTTAATTCGTGATCAGCTTCCGGCCGGAATTTGGGCCGATAATAATGAGTTTCATCGGTGCCAAGGCTGCCATCAAATCTACTGGAAAGGCTCTCATTTGACTCGAATGGAACGGTTTGTCGTGGGAATTTTAGCGGTAAAGGGCAAAAAATATGGTTGATTGCACCTAACCTCAAGATTTTAGCCTTAACAAGTGTGAAAATGACGTAAAGATTTAATTATGCTTGCAAATAATGTTATGATGAGGTAAACTAATCTATCAGAGTCACAGACATAGTTATAATGGGCTATTGTATTGATTTAGAGTGGGTCGCATCCGATAAGTAACGGATCGGCCATCCTATTTGGGAAGTCAGGCTATATTTATGGCAAAAAATGGTCAGGAAAAAGCGTTAGAAACAACGCTTGCCGGTATCAAAAAGCGATTCGGTGACGGCGCGATTATGAAGTTGGGCGACGCCCACCACCTGCAAGTGGCCTCGATCCCCACCGGATCCTTGGCGCTTGATATCGCTTTAGGGATTGGCGGTGTGCCAAAAGGGCGAATTATCGAGATTTACGGCCCGGAAAGCTCCGGAAAGACCACCTTATGCCAGCATATTATTGCCGAAGCGCAAAAAGAGGGCGGCGTGGCCGCTTTTGTGGACGTGGAACATGCCTTAGACCCCATTTACGCCCAACGATGTGGGGTTAACATTGAAGATTTATACGTGTCTCAACCGGATACAGGCGAGCAGGCTTTAGAAATTACGGAAGCCTTGGTTCGATCAGGGGTCATGGCGGTGGTTGTGGTCGACTCGGTGGCCGCGTTAGTGCCTAGAGCCGAAATTGAAGGCGACATGGGCGACTCGCATATGGGCTTGCAGGCTCGGTTGATGAGCCAAGCCCTGCGCAAATTGACCGGAGCGGTCAAAACCACCAATACGGTGGTGATTTTTACCAACCAACTCCGCCAGAAAATTGGGGTCATGTTTGGCAATCCGGAAACCACCACTGGCGGTATGGCCTTGCGTTTTTACGCCTCGGTTAGATTAGATATTCGCCGAATTCAGGCCATCAAAAGCGGTGGCGATGTAACCGGTAACCGGACACGCGTTACGGTCAAAAAGAATAAGGTTGCCCCACCATTTAAAGTGGCCGAGTTTGATATTATGTATAACGAGGGTATCTCAAAAGTGGGCGATGTGTTGGATATCGCCGTTGAAGAAGATATCGTGACTAAACGCGGGGCTTTTTATTCTTACGGTGACACGCGTTTAGCTCAAGGGCGCGAAAATTCAAAACAGTTCCTGATGGAAAATTCGGAAATGGCCCTTGAAATAGAAAATAGAGTGAGAGAAAAGTTCGGTTTGCCGCAACATCAGGCTGCTGCTGAGCAGTCGGCAGAGCCGGTTCAAGAGAAATAATACATAGGACTTATAATTTATTTTTTATAAGTAACGCTTGTTGATATATTTTTTGATAAATCACAAGTCACAGCATCTAAAATTTAAGGAAAATACCAAGTTTATCCTTGGTCGAAAAAGCTTAGAACTAACTGTGGTTAACCCCACAGGTTCAATCGGGTATTCAGTAGCTTGGAACATAATTTGATGATAGCAGCCGGCGCTTTTCTCGCCGGTAACCGCTTAAAGGGCGCTGCTGATTAGGGTTAGTATTTTAGGGGTGGGATCGATTAGTTTAGGTAAAATATTTACCATTCTCTTCCAAGAACGACTAATTCTCACTCAATTTCAACCAAATACCTCCTAACCGTTAAGGTCCGGATAAATTCATTATTTGGTTTTTTGGCTATTGGTCTAACCGAGTAGTTGACATAATATTTTTTTCTAAGTTAATCAGCGTTAGCTGGTCAACTCTCTAAGCTTACCTTGAATTTGCGAGCTGTGACGCCCTGCGTTGCAGCTTTTTTGCTTTAAAGGCGCAGCGCCCGTCATACATATTGCTTGATGAAACGGAAAAGGAAACTATATGGGAAATATTCTATATTTTATCTTGGATTTTGTAGTGGCTATTGTCGCCGGGGCGGCTATCGGCTACTTTTACCATCGTTACACTACGGAAAAGAAGCTGAAGTCCGCCGATGAACGCGCTGCTGAAATTGTTGAGAAGGCCAACGCCCAGGCCAAACAGACAGGGGTTCAGGCTAAAGAAGAAGCTTTAAAGCTGCGAAATGAAGCCGAAGGTGACATCACCCGTCGGCGACGTGAAATCGAAAAGATTGAAGAAAGGTTACAAAATCGACAAGAAAATTTGGATAAACGGATTGATCTGGTTGAAAAGAAGGAGCGAGTCTTAAACAAACGTCAAGGCCAGATCGATCGCAAAGCTAATCAAATCGACAAACTCAACGAGCAACGGCTGGCCGAATTGGAACGCATTTCGGCGATGACCCGCGATGAGGCCAAGGATGAACTACTGAAAATGGTGGAGGCCGAAGCCAGACAAGATATGGCACGGATCACCCGTCAGGTAGAGGCAGATATCAAGCAGGAAGCCGACCGCAAAGCGCGCGAGATTATCGTGATGGCCATGCAGCGCGTCGCCTCGGATCAGGTTTCGGAAACGGTGGTTTCGGCGGTGCCGCTGCCCAGTGACGATATGAAAGGCCGGATTATTGGCCGTCAGGGGCGCAATATTCGAGCCTTTGAAAATGCCACGGGCGTGGATGTGATTGTTGATGACACCCCCGAAGCCATTATTCTGAGCGGCTTCGATCCGGTTCGTCGGGAAGTGGCGCGACTGGCGATGAGTCGTCTGATCACCGACGGCCGGATTCACCCGGCTCGCATCGAAAAGTTGGTGATCAAGGCCCGCGAGGAAGTTGATCAGGCCATCAAAGAGGCCGGCGAACAGGCTATTTATGATGCCGGCGTACGCCGTCTCCACCCGGAGATTATCAAACTGCTGGGCCGTCTCCAGTATCGAACCAGTTATGGGCAAAATCAGCGTGAGCATGCGGTTGAAGCATCTCGGTTAGCCGTGATTATCGCTAATGAGGTGGGCGCCGATGTGGAAGTCTCCCGCGAGGGGGCGTTGCTGCACGATATCGGCAAGGCCGTTGACCATGAAGTGGAGGGACCGCACGCCATCATCGGCGCGGATATCGCCAAACGGTATGGTGTAAGCGCCAAAGTAATTAATTGTATCGCTTCTCACCACCACGAGGTGGAACAGGAGTGTCTGGAAGCCGTTATCGTGGAGGTGGCCGACGCCATCTCCGGCGCTCGACCGGGGGCGCGGCGCGAAAGCTTGGAGAATTATGTAAAGCGCATCAAAGCCCTGGAAGAAGTGGCCCACTCGTTCAAAGGGGTTGAGGAAGCCTTTGCCATTCAGGCCGGGCGCGAAGTCCGCATTATTGTTCGGCCCGAAGAGGTGGACGATTACGAAGCCATCAAAATGTCAAAAGACATTGCCCGCCAGGTAGAGGAGAATCTCCAATATCCCGGCCAAATCAAGGTCACTGTCATCCGCGAAACCCGAGCTGTGGATTACGCTAAGTAAGTCATAAAGTTATAAGTTAGCTGTAAATAAAAAAGTCGTTTCGAGCCACGAATTGCACGAATTAACCCAATAGATAATAAATTGGTGAAAATTCGTGTCATTCGTGGCTATTTTTCTTCATCTTACCCATTACCACCTACTCCAGTGTTCGCTTCGCCCCATCGAGCGTGTTGCGCAGCAGCATGGCGATGGTCATCGGCCCGAC
>JAGRCC010000192.1 GCA_020433785.1 Anaerolineae bacterium | reverse complement strand
ACGGCATCGGCAGCTACTGGCACCGAACCCACATGGTGCGGCCCCGAGAGCTGCAAAAAACGGCCATCAATCCCTTCACCCCGGACGATTTCTTCGGCCCGCCGTGGGCACAGGCCCAAAACCTGATACCCGTGCTGCGCGACGCCGAAATTGAGTCGGGCATCAACGGCATGTTTGCCTTCTCGATTGACGGGATGCCGATCATCGGCGAGTCGCGGGTGAAGGGCTTCTGGGCGGCGGTGGCCTCGTGGATTACCCACGCCGGCGGCGTGGCCAAATCGGTGGCCGAGTGGATGGACACCGGCGAGCCGGAGTGGGATATGCGCCAGGCCCACATTCATCGCTTCCACGGCTTCCAAACCACCGACGCCTACACCAGCGTCATCACCAAGAAAAATTACCGGGAAGTGTACGATATTGTTCACCCCCGCCAGTCGGTCTCGGAGCCGCGCAACGTGCGCCTGAGTCCGTTCTATCCCCGGCTGCAAGACCTCAAGGCGGAATATACGGCGTTCGCCGGGGTGGAACTGCCCAACTGGTTTGAGGAAAACAGCCGCCTGTTGGAAAAATATGACGACCAGATTCCGGCGCGCACCGGCTGGGCTGCCCAGCATTGGTCGCGCATTCAGGGTGCCGAGCATCTGGCCACCCGCGAGAACGTGGCCCTGTTCGATCTGACCGGCCTGTCGATTATCGAGGTCAAAGGCAGTGGGGCGGCGGCGTGCGTCAACTACCTGTGCAGCAACCAGATGGATGTGGCCGTAGGTCGTGTGGTCTACACCACCTGGCTAACCCCCAAGGGTGGCGTCAAACGCGATTTGACCGTGGCTCGCGTTGCGCCGGACAGCTTTTGGCTGTTCGTCGGGGAGGGCACGCTGCCCCAGGATTTGGCCTGGGTGCAGCAGTACGCACCGCAAGATGGCTCGGTTACGATCACCGATATCTCGAACAGCTACACCGCTCTGGGCTTGTGGGGGCCGAACGCCCGCAAAGTACTGGAGAAAGTCACGACCGCTGATGTCAGCAACGAAGCCTTCCCCTACTTCACCGCCCAATGGATCACCATCGGCCTGACGCCGGTGCTGGCCCTGCGCATTTCCTACGCCGGCGAGTTGGGCTGGGAGCTGCATTTTCCGGTCGATATGGCCCTGCAAACGTGGGATTTGCTGTGGGAAGCCGGCCGCGAGTTCGACATGGTCGCCGCCGGGATGGGCGCGTTCGACTCGCTGCGGCTGGAGAAAGGCTACCGGCTGTGGGGCGGCGATGTCTACGCCGAGTACAATCCTTACGAGTCGGGCTTGGGCTGGACGGTGAAGTTGAAAAAGGATGATTTCATCGGCCGCGAGGCATGCCTGAAGCTCAAAGACAAACCGCTCAAAAAGAAGCTGTGCTGTCTGACCTTCAACAACGGCGGCATGGCCTTGGGCTACGAAGCCATTTTTGCCGACGGCCAATGCGTCGGCCATGTGACCAGCGCCAACTACGGGTATGCCGTGGGAAAATTCGTCATGTACGGCTATCTGCCCAGCGCCCAGGCGCAAGAAGGCACTCAACTCGAAATTGAATATTTCGGCGAACGTTATCCGGCTACGGTCGTCGCCGAGCCGCTGTATGATCCGAAAATGGAAAAACTCAAATCATAATAGACTCACGTTGTCGTCCGAGTATCCATATCGGGGGTAGGGGGTCGGTAGTAGGGATTAAGAGAAAAACCTCCTACCCCGGTCTGGGACGACAGCAGCGAGGTAAATTGCTTACTACATAAGGAGGCCCTATGTCCCCAACCCCATCCCGCCGCCGCGAACGCCGCGAACGCCGTTCCGCCCCGGCCTCACCGTTAGCCCATATCCCCTGGCTAAGCGTCAAAAACAGTATGCCGCCGCTAACCCGTCTGGATGAAGAGGGGCGGCAAAAAATTCATGAGGCGTCGATGACCATTCTAGAGGAGATCGGCATGGCCTTCCTGGATGATGAGGCGCTGGATATGTGGGCCAAGGCCGGAGCCAAGGTGGATCGCAGTCGCCAGGTGGTTTGGGCCGACCGGCAACTGGTGCTCGACCTGGTGGCCCAAGCGCCGCCGCATTTCACCTGGCGCGCCCGCAACCCGGAACGCACTGTTTTCATCGGTGATAACCAGATTAACTTTGCCCCCAACGGCGGCGTGGTTTTTGTCCATGATTTGGATTACGGCCGGCGTCCCGGTTTGATGAAGGATTATCTCAATTTCCTGAAACTCGTCCAGATGTGCAACGCCATCCACATTGCCGGCGACCAACTGATCGTTCCCCACGATGTCGAAGTTTCATTCCGCCATTTGAAGCGGTCACAGGCCGCGTTGAAATTGACCGACAAAGCCTACATGGAAGCGCCACACGGCCGGATTATTTCGGGCGATGCGGTCGAGATGGCCAAGATCGTTTTTGGCGACGACATCACCGAATCGAACCAGCCGGTGTTGGGCGGCATCATCAACGCCAGCAGCCCGCTACGCTACGATGACCGCATGATCGGCGGGATTTTGACTTTTGCCCGGGCCAATCAAGTGCTGATCATCACTCCCTTTATTTTGGCCGGCGCGATGAGTCCGATCACCATGGCGGCCGCCATCGCTCAGCAAAACGCCGAGGCCCTGGCCGGCATCGCCCTGGCCCAACTGGCTCGACCAGGCGCGCCGGTCATTTACGGCGGCTTTGCCACCAACCTCGATATGAAAACCGGCAGCCCGGCCTTCGGTACGCCGGAGGGAGCCTGGGCCACGATTGTCGGGGCGCAGATGGCCCGCTTCTATAACCTGCCGTTTCGCAACAGCGGCACGCTCAACACCTCGAACCTGCCCGATGCGCAAGCGGCCTACGAAACGATGTGGGCGGTGTGGCCGGCGGTGCTGTCGCATTCCAATTTTATTATGCACTCGGTTGGTTGGCTGGAAGGCGGCTTGACCGTGGGCTACGAAAAGATGATCATCGATATGGAAAATCTGGGTATGTTCCAGCACTTTTTCCAAGAGGTCGAAATTAGCGACGATACCCTGGCGCTCGATATGATCAAAGAGGTCGGGCCGGGCGGCCATCACCTGGGCACGCCCCACACCCAGGCTCGCTTCCGAACCGAGTATTACACCCCCGTCTTAGCCGACCGCCAAAACTATGAATCCTGGCAGCTCAGCGGCGTCGGCGATGCGGCCCAGCGGGCCAATAAGATTTGGAAGGACGTCCTCAACGCCTACGAGCAGCCCCCTCTGGATGAGGCCATCCGCGACGCGCTCGATGATTTCGTCGCCCGGCGGACCGAGGAGTTGAGGGGTGTGGAGTTGTATTCGTAGGGGTTCTGAAGCAGGAATTTCAGTTAACGAGGAGGCATCAACCGTTGCATGTAAACCATGAAGAACGTCCGCCAACGTTGATCGCTTTATCTGAAGATGTAAAGCCGGCTGAATTTATCTTGGGCCAAGAGGTTTGCAGTATTGGTCGGGCTTCACAGTGCAATATCCTTGTTCTCAACCAGGCTGTTGTGTCGCGACTTCACGCTCAAGTTACACGAGAAGGTTTACATTATCTTTTAGTCGACGTAGGTAGTAGAAACGGTACTTTTGTCAACGGTCGCAAATTGCACGAACCGTATATTTTGCAGGCTGAAGATCAGATAGGATTGGGTATATCAACTCCATTACTCCGCTTTAATGATCCGAACGCTACCGATTTAGTAACGGCATTTCATTTTGATGATCGGGCGATGCTATTTTTCTGGGGCAGCAATAAACTTGAACTATCCAAGAATGAATTCCGTTTGTTATACCACTTATATTTAAATGCCGACAGTGTATGTAGCCGACAGAGTTGCGCCGAAGCAATATGGGATCGCTGGACTCCGGAGGACAATGCCAATTTGGATCGTGTCATTCATGATATACGCCGTAAACTCCGAAAGTTAGGTTTGGATGCAAACCAAATTATTGAGAACCGTTTCGGAATTGGTTATAAATTAAATCTTTGACTTCTGCATTTTAGAAATAATGGAGCAAGTTGTGGTGTTTATTATCTGATCTCTGGTTTTCCGTTATTGGATGATCCACCACCTGATGAATCAGAATTTCCACTACCGGGTACACCTATCCGTACCTGACCAGACGCAGCCTCGATACCCAAGTTTGGGTCATATGGGTCAAGCTGAATAAGAAGAACCGTCCAGTTGTAAACGCCTGACCCGCTTCTCTTGACTGGCTCAGTACTGGCAATATTCTCAATCGTTAAAGAATATTCATAATTGTCCCGTTTCTTTATGAGACCATTTTTATTATCATCTATGGATGAATGAATCCCCAAACTTTCTACTCCATCCGGCCACAGCCGTACTTCAAATCCAAAATTGTCCATTAGGAGAGCATCCCAACGCCATACAAACGTTACCAGTGATGTATAGGTTTCTTCAACCGAATTTGGACTAATGATGCTCAAATTTCCAGTGGGAGCAGTAGAGGTTGGTGGGGCGGTAGGGGTAAAAAGTACAATTGGAGGAGGTGTGAACGTGGGTAATATGGTTGGGGTACGGCTTGGGGTCGCGGTCTGAGTAGCGGTACTGGTAGGCGTGGAGGTAGGCGATTTAACGCGTATAGTCACAGTTTCAGTAAATGACATACCGGTTTGAAGATTCTCCCCGGTTAAGGTGATAGTAATGTTGCCGGTTCGATTCGGCTTATACAAATATGTTCCCTCGGATTGCCGCATTTGATTGGGAATAACGTCAAGTTGAACCGTATTCGTGTTCTCACCTGCGTCCCACTGAAGCCTCACTTCTTCACCCAAGGTAATTTCATTAGGTCTGGCTTCGAAAAAAATCGGGGCAGGTTCAAATATAGTTGTTGCTGAGAACGTAGCTGTACCCGAGCTAATGGCCGTGGACAGCGGCTCTGATAAAAGCGCTGTATTTGCCTTTGGAGTTGTAGGAAATGAATCCGACTTAATTATTTCCTTTTCTTTGGGAATAGTTCCGGAGTTGAATAATAACGGTTGTACCAGGGGCAAACTCCCTATTAAAACAATAAAAGCGATTACGCCTCCGTACCAAAATGGGGCTGTCCACGTCTTTGAATTTTCGCTTGATGTTACCGATAGCACAGGGATCGCAGTGTCATAATCGACACTAACTTTAGGCCAGGGTTCGAGGGCTTTCAAAAAATTATCCACAGTTTCAAATCTATCACCTGGGCGAGTAGCCAGTGCTTTGAGCAGGGCATGCTCGATGTTGGGAGGAATGTTAGGGTTAAACTGGCAAGGTCGAGGGGGATTCTCTTTAATTCGCTTGGCAGCGATGGTGATAAAATCATCCGCTTTATGGGGGATTTCACCTGTTACCATCTCATACAGAATTAAAGCCAACGCATAAAGATCTGCCCGATGATCGACTTCTTTTCCCCTGAACTGCTCAGGAGCCATAAATTCAGCCGTTCCTTGAAGATATTTGGATTGAGATAAACTACCAACTTTGGCGCTTTCCGCCAGACCAAAATCTGAGAGCAGGGGACGATCCCCGGCCATTAATACGTTACTGGGTTTCACATCCTTATGGATAATGCCCTGGTCGTGAGTGTATTGCAGCGCCTCTCCAACTTGCTGGACTATATCTAGGCTCTGCCAGAGTGATAGTCCTTGATTGATTTTCCAGCGGAGGGTTTGTCCATTAGGAACCAACTTCATGACAAGATAGCTGTAACGACCATCGTTTTCGGCATCAAAGATCGGCAAAATATTGGGATGATCTAGTTTCGCAATGGCCTGAGCTTCCGATCGGAAGCGAGCAATAAAATTCGGTTCTTCGGCCCACTGTCGCGGCAGGACTTTAATAGCTACCTCACGATCAAGAAGGGGATCATAAGCCCGATAGACCTCAGCCATGCCGCCTTCACCCAGTTTTAATTTAATTTTATAACGTCCTAACGACTGCCCTATCAAATTCGACATTTGTTCTGATTAACTTATATCCAAAGTTCTCTTCATTTTCACTTGGGACAAATTGGAGTACTAAATGGATCCCCACATTCCACTTCTCGAAAGCGCGTCACGCCAACCGCATCGTAGAAGGTTACCTTCGTTGCATCACAAAGTCTGGGAAAAACTCTTACGTGGTAGGTTGTATCCTGAGGTGGTAAAGTTATTTGGGTACAGAGTGTTGTTTTATAGTCAGCAAGGATCTCCCCATCATTTAACTTACCCCCACATTCTCCCAGAGATACTCCTGCTTTATTGGTAATTTCCACCCTACAAATGCCGCCCGTACCAATACTTACTATATTGATCTGGGTTGTTGTTGGTAGTGTAGGCAGCCCCCCAAAAATAGTGGGTAGAAACACAGCTTGTTTATAGGGCGGCGCCATCGACAATTCATTGAGGAGAATAGTATCGGGCGTGTCGAGATAGTCTCCAGCATAGGCATCCAGATCACCATCACCATCGACATCAGCCAGAGCCACAGCACGACTGCTGGTCGTATTAATCTGGGCGCTGTGAAAGTTCCCTGTTCCATTATTATGCCACACTACATAACCGGAGAGGGTAGCTTCGAATATATCCAAATCGCCGTCAGCATTGATATCACCAATGCTTAATT
>JAGRCC010000191.1 GCA_020433785.1 Anaerolineae bacterium | reverse complement strand
AGATTCAGGTGGTCGATTGGCCGGTGGCTATACCATTTTACCAGATAGCGCATACCGCTTTGAGCCGGCTGCCCGGGCAGAGAGGATGATGTTCAATGAACCGTATCGGCATTATCGCCGCAACGTTATTCGTAAGTTTGGGCTATGGCCTCGGTTTCCAGCGTTACTGGCAAATGGGGTTTCTTATCGTGGGAATTGGGTTGCTGTGGTTGCTCGGCGAGATGAGAGGCTGGGCCGGTATTTCTGAGGCAGGATTAATCACGCTGATCGGTTTGGCTGCGTTGGGCATCTATTTAGACAAGCCGGCGATATGGATGCTGCTTGGCACTGTAGTCGCCCTGGCCGCGTGGGATGCGAGCCGGTTCGATCGGCGTTTGGCTCAAACTGGTCGGGTTGAAAACGTGGCATCGGTCCGGTGGGCGCATTGGCAACGGTTGGCCGCGACGGGGGGCTTAGGTCTGCTGTTGGGCGGGTTGGCTTTAGGTCTCGCCATTCCAATGAGTTTTGGTTGGGCCGCTTTGTTGGGCTTGGTAGCGGTGGTCAGTTTGAGTTGGGTGGTGGGGGCGCTTCGACGCAAGATGAACTAATTACTTAAAACCTCAAACGTCCCCGCAGCATAACTACCGTAGACCCCCACATTTTTAACCGAATAGCTGCTGTACCCGCTGAATCGAGCGCAGTTGCCGGGCGTTAAGGTGCTGACGTTGCTGCCGTATTGGACTTCGACGTTGGCTGAGGAGTTTGAGTTGCTGCAGATCTGGACTACAGCCGAAGTGGGCAACCCGGTTGCCAGTTGGGTGGTCACATTGCGATTATCGAGTGTCCAGGAGGCGCGGCCCGGCAGGGGAGTCGCCGGAACGGGGGTGATAATGCCGCTGCCGCTGCTCGACGTTTCGACTAGCACCGAACGCAGCCCGCTGCCGTTTAAGGCCATAATGCGGGCGGCCAGGGTATAGCTATAGATCTGGTTGTTGACCACTTCATTGAGCGGAATTTTGCCGGAGTCAAAGCTCCCGGCGGCAAAGACTTCATCGGTGCGGTAGCTGGATAGAGGGACATTAACGCAGCTTACTTCACCGCCATGCGTACAGCGCCACAGCGCAATTTCAAGCCAGCCATTGGGGTCGGCGTCGCGGCCAAAAAAAGTGATGCTGGTTAAAATTGTATTATCGGGTAAAAATAACGGGGCGATAAACCAGTTGTTTTGGCCGTCACCCTCGCGGGTAGTGCTGTCGAGCGCCAGGATTTGCTCGTCGAAACCCCGCCGGTAGGGCAGGGTTCTGGGGCTAAAGGGCTGAAAGGCCATTGAAGAAATGCTGACGTAACTTTTTTGATCAGGGGATGATTGGGCCAATTTAACGGCAGCACCTTCGGCCGCCGGCGCGGCCAGCGCACCGCTAAACAGAAATAGCGTGCCGGTAATCAGCAGCACCGTAAAGACGCTGGATAGAACCGCAGTCAAAATGAGTTGCTGTCTCATTGTCTGCTCTCCGCGAAAATTGCGCTTATTCTTGACCAATTCTCTCCTTCAACATGGTTTCAAAAGCTTCAACTTCCTTTTTCGGAACGGCAGATTTAGGAATGGCCAGGATAAAATTATCTTGGTGTAATAAAATGTAACAGTCGGCCAAAGTCCTCCACTGGATAAATTCATCCCATTTGAAGTTACCCTCACCTAAAGACGTTTTGGTAGTGATTTCCTTTTTTTGAAAGGTGTAACGGGTGGGCAGAAGGAAAGGTTGGTTTTCGGCGGAACTGTTACGCACAGTGGTGAAAATCCCCAGAGCGAGATAGGCCAGATAAGGTAACCAGGCGATGAACAACAGACCGTAGTTACCGGTACTTAAGGCGTAAGCGGTGACTAAGCCGCAAACGGCCAGGTAAATGTAGAGAAACTTATTTTGAAAAAAGAGAAGCAAAGATAGCCTAATATAGGTCGATTTAGGCATCGTGCTGTCGATAACCATTACGCTGTGGGCCTCCGCAATGCCCAGTTAATTGATATGTAAAAATTGAGATTGATAATGGATATCAACCGTTAGGCTTCAGGCCGTCGCAGTGCGCCGGAGATGAGCAGCCCGGCGGGGATGCCGTAGATCAAGCCAATGAGCCCCCCGGCCAGCAGGATCGTGCTGCCGCCGCTCTCGCCAAGAAGGTTGGCGCTTATTAAAATGCCGGATATAAGCCCACATAACGCCATTATGGCTGCCCCTTCGCGCATTTTGCCCAACCAGCCGCTCACCGCGCCGCCGATACCCCAGAGTACAGCCACCGGAATAACATACACCAGCGTCAATAACAGCGCATTACCAGACAACTGCTCAAACAACAGTCCAATGGCAATCGGATAAACACTTAGTACAAAGCTGGAACCGCCAAAGGCCCCAATTAATCCGCCAAAGATTACTCGATTATGCGTTTTTTGCAGCATAGACACGGTCTTTCTAAAAATTAGCGTAGTTTCCCCACAGATAGATGGCTTGGCCCGGACGGCCAAATCCCGTAGGAGTACCCCAAACCAGAGGAGAAATACTGAAAAATGAGGAGTCCAAAGCCCTCTTTGGACTCCTCACATAAATTAACTTTTAAACAGCTTATTGTTTAGGATAGCCAAGCGTGGCCAGCGCCTCGGCGATTTCACCCAAAATGGCCGGGTCGTCGATGGTGGGCGGCATTTTGTATTCAGCCCCGTCGGCGATCTTCTTCATCGTACCGCGCAGGGTTTTCCCTGAGCGAGTCTTGGGCAACCGCTTGACGACGACGGCTTGCTTAAACGAAGCCACTGCACCAATCTCGGCCCGAACCATTTGGACGAGTTCTTTGATGATGTCTTCGTTCGGGCGGGCGACGCCGGCCTTGAGCACCACCATGCCCAGCGGCACTTCACCTTTCAGTTGGTCGGCCACGCCGATTACGGCGCATTCGGCGATATCAGGATGATCGGACAGTACCCCTTCCATGCCGCCGGTCGACAAGCGGTGTCCGGCGACGTTGATGATATCATCGGTGCGGGCCATAATCCAGACATAGCCGTCCTGGTCGATGTAACCGGCGTCGGCGGTGGAGTAATAGCCGGGGAAAGCGCTTAAGTACGATTTAACGTAGCCTTCGTCGTTATGCCACAGCGTCGGCAGGTTACCGGGCGCCATGGGCAGCTTGATGACGATACTGCCGATGGTGCCGGAGTCAACTTGATTGCCTTCCTCATCGAGCACCTGGAGATCATAACCGGGCACCGGCTTGGTGGCTGAACCGGGTTTGATCGGCAGCAGTTCGATACCGGTGCAGTTGGCCGTAATCGACCAGCCAGTTTCGGTTTGCCACCAGTGGTCGATAACCGGCACGCCGAGCATCGTGCCAGCCCAGTTGAGGGTATCGGGATCGGAGCGTTCGCCGGCTAGGAACAGGGTGTGGAAATTGCCCAGGTCATACTTTTTCAGGTATTCGCCGTTGGGGTCTTCGCGTTTGATAGCCCGGAAGGCCGTAGGCGCGGTGAACAGCGCGCTGACGTTGTGTTCAGAGATGACGCGCCAGAACGCACCGGGATCCGGCGTCCCCACCGGCTTGCCTTCATAGAAAACGGTAGTGCAGCCGTGGAACAGCGGCGCGTAAACGATGTAGGAGTGGCCAACGACCC
>JAGRCC010000190.1 GCA_020433785.1 Anaerolineae bacterium | reverse complement strand
AAATCGATAATTCGATATTTCCCGGCAAAGGGCACAGCGGGTTTGGCTCGTTTGTCAGAAAGAACGGTCAGCCGTGTTCCGGCCCCGCCGGCCATGAGAACAGCTAAAACGCGCATGGGATTTATTCCTGTTGCTAATAGAACTTTTCCGTGAAAAAATTCACGTGTTAAAATCGACGACAAAGGGCATCAACGAATTGCCAATAAGTTGGTCTCTGTAAGGTGCTAATTAGAGCAGATTTTTGGCAAGGCGTTTCAGTATAACTTTAGATAGCTTTACTGTCAAACAGGGAGACAAAGCCAAAAAATCTCTCGTTTTATGACAACTAATGAGCCATTTCATTGTACAAGATAGTGTTTTATGTTATAATCGGATAGAATGACTCTGGGAGGCAACAGATGGCAAGTCCCAAAATTACATCGGAAGCAGCTGCGTTACGCAGAAAAATAATTGGGGTAAAAATTCGTCATGCTCGGTCTCGGGCGGGCCTCGGTGTTACGGAAGTGGGCGAGGCGCTAGGCGTATCGGCCGCCGTCGTTACCGAAATCGAGCTAGGGCAGCGTCACGTCAGTCTCCCCCAGTTAGAAGCCATGTCGCTGATCTTTAATGTGCCGGTCAACTACTTCTGGTCCGAGGGCGTCATTAAAGAAGCGACCGTTGAATTTCCGGTCCGTGAGGCGATGGCTATCCGCCAACGGATTATTGGCGTCTTACTGCGCCAGGCCCGGACCGAAGCGGGTCGTACGGAACATGATGTGGCCAATGCTTTAGGAGTCTCAGCCGGCACCGTCTCCGATTATGAATTTGGTCGGGCGCCCATTCCGCTACAAGAATTAGAGCTCTTGGCTGAATACTTTAACCTGCCGCTCAGTTATTTTATCGACGAGGGCATCACGCCTCACTTAAACGGCCATCACGAACCCACTCTCAATGAAATAGCCGATTTTTCACAATTACCGAAAGAAGTCCGCGAATTTCTATCGAACCCGGCTAATTTGCTGTACGTTAATATCGCTATGAAACTGAGTGAACTTTCGGCTGACACGCTCCGGGCGCTGGCCGAGGGTTTATTGGAAGTCACTTACTAATTATTTTTCACTGGCAAGCTGGTAAATCACCCCCCAGTTATGGTATCCTAAATCAATCACTATTAACCCGTTGGCTTGTATAAGGAAAAATAAAAAATGACGAACCCAACTGCCAAAAAACTTCATGAAGATGGTGTAAAACTCTTTCGCCGGGGCCAGCTTGAGGAGGCCCTGCAAAAGTTTCAAGAAGCCCTAACCCATATCGATGAGACCTCACGCCAGATGGCCGAGATCTACAATGATATGGGGGTGGTGCGGACCCAACTGGAGGATTACGAAGCCGCCTACGAAGCGCTGGACGAAGCACTGGATCGCTTTACCGCTTTACAGGACAAAAAGGGTCAAGGGCAAACACTGGGCAACTTGGCCGCGACGCTCCAAGCTGACGGCGATTTGGATGAAGCAGTTGAAACCTACAAAATGGCGGCGACTCTGTTGGAAGAAGTGGGTGAAAATGACATGGCTATGTATTCCTGGCAGGCTGTGAGTAAAATCCGAATGAAACAGGGCCAATATATTGCCGCCATTGGGGCTTATGAGGAAGGCATTGAAAATATGCCCAAAAATTCGTTTAAGCGAAAAATTATGCGCCAAATTCTCAAAGCTCCCAACAAATTTTTGGGTGGCAGCACCCCAGACCAGGCCGAAAACAAAAACTAGCGGCTGTTACAATTAAGTAGGGGTTAAGAGGCGAGGCAGGCGACAATGAACGCATATCGGCGATTGGTTATCCAAATTTTGGGGATATTCCTGCTGCTGTTGGCTGTTGGAAGCAGCCTCAGCTATGCTGACCAACGGCCTCGCCTGCGGGTGGTTCACGCGGCCACCGGCCTGCAGAATATCGATATTTACGTTAACGATCTCCTCTTTTTCGATAACATTGATTTCCAATTTATTTCTGATTATACCCCGGTTGACGCCGGCGAACGGACCATCAAAGTGCGGCCGGCCGGCGTCAGCCCCGAAGATCCCACCATGCGAGAAGTGACCGAGGCCTACAGTACCGATCAGGAATATACCATTATGGTGGCCGGTCGGATTAGAGGCATCGACTATTGGCGGCTAACTGACGATAACCGCTTGCCCGGCGACGGAACCAGCAAGGTACGAATTGTTCACGCCGCGACCTATACGCCTACGGCTGAGTTTTGTCTAGGGGATGTCTGCCGGACTCTGGCCTTTAAGGAAACCAGCGACTATTTTCTCCTTGACCCCGGCCTATACCAACCGCGTATCCGTTTGAACGGCGTGGAGATGACCTCACTAAATGCCCCGCCGTTGGAATTAGTCAATAACAGCGTTCATACCGTTTTTATGATCGGTCAGTTACAGGATCAACCGACCGCGCTGCGGCTGCTGTACACTCTCGATGCCGGTGAACACCAAATCCCCTCGTATCCTATGCCCTTTCCACCCGGGGCCAGCCGACCACCGGGCGGCGATCAGCCTGCTGGCCCGCCGCCGATCTATCCTCCCGTGACCGGAGCCTTCTTATCGCCCCAAGCCATTGGCGTACTGATTGGAGCGGCGTTAATTCTGCTGGGCTGTGTAGGCTTTTGGGTGGCTCGTCGCTAGTCAGCCTGCCGTTTGGTTGCTCCGTGTTAAAAAACACTTCTGTAATCAAAACAAGCTTCTCCTTGATTCTGGCACTGCTTCAGCTGGCCGGTCTGCTAGTGATTTTATCCGCGTGCGGCGACATTATTCGAGTTGTCCCCGCCGATACGCCGACACCGGCGGCTACCGCCACGCCCCAGATAGGGGCAACCGCCGAAGCATCGTCCGATTTACCTCGCCGCATTATCGCCGAGAGCATTAACTTGGATGCACCAGTTGTTGAGATGGGCTGGCAAGTTAGCCAACAGGGCGATCAATTTATCAGTGAGTGGGACATGCCAGAAAATGAAGCGGGGTGGCATCGTAACTCGGCGCTGCCGGGACAGGGAAGCAACGTGGTCATTTCCGGTCATAATGCCAGCACCGGCGGCCACGTATTCGCGGCGCTGGATGATCTACAGCTTGGCGATGAGATCAAACTTGAAACGGATCAGGCCGAAATGACTACCTATCGAGTAGTAGAGAAAAATATTATCCGCACTTTTGCCGCTTCAACAGAAGCCGAGCAATATTTACTCGATGTTACCCAACCGACCGAACGGGAACAATTGACTCTAATTACCTGCTGGCCTAGCTGGACCAACACCCACCGATTGATTGTCATCGCCGTGCCGGCTCCAGAATCACCCCCTATACCATAACAAAAGTCCCTTTTTTGTCTTTTTAGCAAAGGGGTTATAATTTTATGTTAGGTCACGAATTTTTCTCATAAAGATAAAAACTTGACATAAAAAGCCTTTTGTGTCAAAGTATTATAATGAAGCGTTTCGTCTCCGCTTGGTTACTTTAACCACTTATAATGTCTTTATGTTACACTAGCGCTCATCAACGAGCATTGATTATCTATCTAATCAGATAGAACTAAAGCAACTTCGGGCTATTGCATGATCAAATCCACAACAGTCTGGCAAGTTCTTGCAACACCGGTGTGTTATGGGAAAAATTTTGGCACTGTTACTTATAATCTTCTTAATAGCCTTCTTTGGTCTGGACTTGATGCCCCAAATATTGGGGGGAACCGAAATTGAAGTGATGGGGGTGCGGGTCGCTTCGTTGAGTAATCCAAATCTAAAATTATTATTAGGCGGAGCGGTTGTCTTTCTTCAATTTGCCATTATTCTGTTCTCCATGCTGGGCCACATCGGCGATACCATTCGAGAAACCATCAAACCTATGGCCCGCTTATTTTTGCTAGGCGCTTTTTTAGCATCGGCTTACTACATGTTTCAGCCCATTGTGGCTCCGGTGTTGTTTGAAGGGCAACCTCCCAATGTCGCGGCCGTGATCAATGATGACACGCTCAAGATTGGTATCATGCTTACGCTGGGAACCATGATCCTTTTTCTTATGGCTAACCGGACCTTGCGCACCGAGTCGGAAGAGGTTAAAGCGCTCAAAAGAGAGCTGGCCAGGTACCGGCGAGTACTAAAGTAGGAACACATGTGTGAGAAACAAACTTGTGATAGGGATTTTTCTATTATTATTCACCCTGGCCTGCGATGTGATCCGAGTTGTGCCTGGTGAAGCCACGCTGCCAACCGAAATTGTAGAAGAGTCCAATAATGTGACCGCGACGGTGGGTGACGTGGTGGCAGAAGTGGTTCAGGCCACGGCCACCTCCACAGTGATACCCACGCCTACAGTGACACCCACGCCCACCATTACCCCTTTTCCCCTAAAGGCCTTAAGCTTAACACCTCCTGACGCAGCAAATTGCACTAATGACGAGTGCAGCGAGCGCCAACCCCCGCGTCATGGATTGATCATTGCTTTTATTTTGCCCATTCTGGTGTTAGGGATCCCCTGGCTGATTGCCGAATTTTTTGTGGTCAAATATGTCCAGCCTAAAAGTATCGATCTGTCTGAAGTACTGATCAAGGCACGAGATGGCCTCTTTGTGGGTGCTGTTATTTCGTTAACCGCCCGGCGCATGCTGCGCATGGCCTCAACGCGAATGACCTGGAATCGTGTTGCGGAGTTTGTCGAAAAATCTTTGGAACAAGAGTTACTGCATCAGGCTCTAAATTACCCTACTCTGGAAGAACTGGAAAAGGATCTCAAAAATATCGCTGAAGATTTTATAAACTTACCGGTGGTGACAGAATTGTCGGAGGATTTTGGGGTTCAGGTTATACGCTTTAATATTGAAACACAGTATCCTCAAGAGACGATGGATGCGCTCAACCGAAAAGCCGAAGCGGCGGCTGGCGGTATCGCTTATCTAGCTTATGCGGAAGCGGCTCGGTTGGACCCGGACAGCCGCGAGTCCAGAGAACTTTACCGCGTTTATCAGGAGACAAGAGGCAAAGTTGATGCCGCTCGTAATTTGGGGGGAGGGTTGACCAGTCTAGCCGGTCTAATGGGCAGCTCAAAACGCCCGCGAGAGGAAACCGATGACGACACCGACCTCTAATGATGACCTAAAATTTCTGCTGGGCATGTTGGTCAAACAGGTATTGATCTGGATACCGGTAATTATCGGCCTTGTCCACCAATTTCTCATGTTTTTCTTCGGTATTCAAGGGATCAATGTCATTCTTGATCCACCCGGCACCATTTACCCCTTTGTCACTTTAGAACTGGGCTGGTGGCTTCTACTAACCTTGATAACCTCATCGATCTGTTTTTTGGCCTACTTTGATCGTATTCGCCCTCGACGGATTATCTACCCAACTTATCTCTACCTCATTTTTTTACTAATCTACGTCAAACCCATCATTGCTTTCTAAAGTTGGCCACCTTTGCTTACTCTTTAGCCGGCTTACACAGCCGCGCTACTAGCATATCAAGCGCCAGCATGCTGTCGATGCGGCCCGTTTTGATGGCCAAATCCATTTCGAGCAGCATCTCCAAAATTTCCTCTAGCCGGGCCATCGAAAAGTTGGCGGCTTCCTTGAGACGCATTTTGGCCGCGTAATCACTCCGCCAGCCTTTGGCTTGGGCAATTTCCTGCGGCGATAAGCGACGCTCGGCCATATCCTTCACCTCCAATAAGCCCCGCACCTGGGCGGCTATACTGCCCAGCAGGCTCATGGGGTGTTTGCCTTCGTCAAGCTGTTTGCGCAGCTGATCATAGGCCCGGCGGGCGTTCCGCTGTCCGATGGCGTTGGTCAGGCCGAAGTTTTCAGCCTCCTCGGTGTAAGGCACCAGCAGCTTAACATCCTCAATTTGAATGGACCGTTCACCGCCAACGTATAAGGTTAGCTTTTCAATCTCGCTGATGAGGATGCGCGGTTCAGGGCCAACCAGCCGGCCCAGCAGGTCGACCGCATCCGGCTCGATGGCGGCGTTAAGCGCTTTAACGCGCTGCATAATCCAGGGTCGCAAACTATCCCGATCTATAGCGCCATAGTTGATGACAGTCGCCCCCAACTCAGCCGCGATCTTAACCACCGCGTGATTTTTGGGCAGCGTTTCTATTTCAACTAAGACCAAATCTGTGCTGCCGGGCAGATGCTTTAGGTAATCAATCACCTGCTTCAAACCATCCGTATCACTCTTCAACTGGCTAAGGTAACCTTGCACAATGACCACCCGCTTGTCAGCCATGAACGGCATAGCGTCGGCATAGTTGCGAATAGTACCCAGTTTAAGATCCCGGCCATCGAGGCTGGTGATGTTGAGATCGGCCACCGTCGGATCGCCTAGGGCGGCTCGGATTTCGGCAATTTTTTCATTGCGGGCAAAATCATTGGGGCCGTGCAGCAGGTAGAGCATCGTAATTGGTTACTGAATGGTATCGACGCGGTGAATCATTACCCGGCTATTGGGTTTAGCCGTAATGCGCTGAATTTCCAGGTTGCCGGGCTGACCGCTGGTGGTGTATCGCTCTTAGATCAGCAGTCCAAGCAGCTGGGCAAAGATAGCAGCTCCGGTGGCAGCCAGAATCGCCGCCGGCATGCTGCTCC